>JAXDKF010000327.1:0-7937 GCA_034667265.1 Fimbriimonadaceae bacterium | reverse complement strand
TCTCCAGAACTATTAAGGTCGTCGGCGCGATGACCTACCACGGAAGAACGATTACCGAGACCCGCATCATCGGCATGCGCAAGCTCCCCACCCCGTTTTGCTACGCGCTCTTCCTCAACACCGGCATGACCTACTCCGGCAAGCTGACCACCGGCGCCGCCGCCGCAAACGGAGACGTGTATTGCAACGGCGCCCTCGTGCTCACCGGCCTCGGCAGCGTCATCAACGGCGATCTGGAATGCTCTGCCGCGGTCTCGCTGGGCACCGCCACAGTCACGGGCAACCAGAACGCAAATATCACGCCCCTCGCGTTTCCCACGGTCGTGAACACCAACTACAGCACGGTGGCCAATCTCACGGTTGCGGGCGGCACCATCGGCACGCGGACCTTCCCGACGACGGCCAGCCAGTACTACCTCATCTATTCGTCCGCCAACACCAACATCAACGGCACCTTCACGGGCAAGGGCACGATCTTCGTGAACGGAAACGTAACGATCAACGGCGCGGTGCTCTACGGAAACGCAACCTCGCGCGTCGCCATCATCGCCAAGGGCTCCATCACCTTCACCACGAGCGCCGCGTGCAACGGCCTCTATTACGCCGGAACGTCGTGCAGCCTCCCGCTGGGCGGCATCACCATCACCAAGGGATCCATCGTCGCAGGCTCCCTCGGCACGCTTCTCTCGCCCATGACCATCACGAACGACACGACGGCTTGGACCGACATCACGGAAGGGACGAAGCACCGGCTTCCAGGATTGTATCCATGAGAAAACAGGCTCAACAACAACAGGCCGCGGAGCGGATGGGCCTCAAGATCCGGTGGGTTTTGCTCGCCGGCATGGCCCTCATCGGCTTTGCCCGGCTCAGCGATGTCTGGTTCTCGGCGGGCCTCGCGCTCGTGGCCGTTAGCAACATCGTCGGATGGCATCTCTGCTCAAAGGCAACGACCTACGCCAAGTTCGGCAGGCCATACATGTCGCTGTTTAGGCTGGTCGACGTCGTCGCGCTCTGCGTTCTCAGTTTCGACGGCCCGTTCAAGGGCGACAATCTGTGGCTGCTCACGATCCCCGCGATCCTCTCGGAAGGCCTGATCAGCAGATCCAAGATCGGCGTGATCCGAGTCACGATCGCCGCCATCGCCATGCCCGCCCTGTATATCTTGCAGACCGGCGGAAGCCCGGTAGGCGTGAGCGCGATCACTGCCGTGGTGCTCGCCGCATTCGTCGGCGTCATCCTTCGCGCATACCGCGATAGGGAACAGGCTCTCCAAGCAAGAGACGAAAGGCTCGACACCGTTCTCAACTGCGCCGCCGCCCTCGCCGCCAGCACGGACCTGCGCAGCATGGTCGCGCACACCCTCAAGGCCTGCACCAAGGAGCTGGACGCGAGCTGTGGCTACGTGATGCTCACCAGCGACGACGACAAGAATTCTCTGACCACCGAAGCCGCCTACAGCGTCGATGGCGAATTCGATTTCCCCAAGCGTCTGGAAGTCGGCTCGGGCGTCACCGGCTACGCGGTGAAGATGGGCCAGCCCATTGCCATCCACAACAGCGACGACGAGCACCTCGACGTCGAAGGCATCAACCTCGGCGCGCGCTCGATCGTGAGCGTGCCGCTCGTCGCACGGAATTACATGGGCCCCGCGCAGGCCTCCAACGAGCAAGTGCTCGGCGCGATCACGCTCCTGGGCAACTCGGACGACAGCTTTGCAAGCGCGGACGACATGCACCTGCTGCGCAGCCTCGCCGCCCTGGTGGCAGAAGCAGTCTCCAACGCGAACATGGAAGAGCGGCAGCGCACCACGTTCCTCATGACGCTCGAAACGCTGGCCAAATCTTTGGAAGCCCGAGACGTCTACACGCGAGGCCACTCGCAGCGCGTGTCAGACCTCTCGCTGATGATCGGCGAGAGCATGGGCCTTACCGCCGAAGCGCTGGAAGAATTGAGAGTCGGCACGATCCTGCACGACATCGGCAAGATCGGCGTCCCCGACTCGATCCTGAACAAGCCGAGCCGGCTCACCGACGACGAGTTCATCACGATGAAGTCGCACCCGGTCATCGGCTACGAGATCTGTAAGCCGCTCGGCCTGTCCGAGGGCGTGCTCATGATCATCCGCAACCACCACGAAAAACTCGATGGAAGCGGCTATCCGGACGGCCTCAAAGGCGGCGAGCTGCCCCTGTCGTTGCGAATCGTCTGTGTGGCCGACGCATTCGACGCGATGAGCAGCCGCCGTCCTTACCGAGACGTCATGGCCATGAGTCGGGTTCTCGCCGAGCTCAGCGCGGGCGCAGGCGTGCAGTTCGATCCCGTCGTGGTCGAGATGCTCAAAGATTTGCTCCCCACCGAGCGCATGAAAGAGTGCTATCGCACTCAGTGGGACGACACCGAGGAGCTGGCCGCCTGATGCTGAAACTTAAGAAGTATCTGCGGCGCGACTCCCTCTCGCTGGGCATCGACATCGGCTCGCACGCCGTCAAGGTGATGCTCGCGGAAAGCGTGGGCGATCGCATGGAAGTGCGAGGCGCAAGCTCGTTCGCGATGCCGGTCGGCATGGTCGCCAACGGCGTCATCACCAACCCCAAGAAGTTTGCCAAATCGCTCGCCACTGAGATCGGCGCGTTCGGACAGCGCCCCGCAGGCGCCGTCATGTCCATCCCAAGCACCATGGCGGTTCTGCGCTGGGTGTCTCTGCCGCAACTGGCTGGTGAGGAGCTGAGACAAGCCGCGCGATACAAAGTAAAGCGCCACTTGCCTTTCCCCGTCGGGGACGCGTACGTAGACGCCTCGCCTCCGGAGGTCATGGAAGACGGCTCGATGGGCCAATCGCTCGTCATCGCCGTGCGCAAGGAAGTCATCGACTCGCGCGCCGAAGCCCTGGAGCTCGCGGGAGTCGGTCCCGTAGGCGCGGAGCTGGAAGCGCAAGCGATCCTGCGCGTGGTGGAGCGACAGCTCAACGAGAAGAGCGTTCTCTGGCGCGATGCCTCGCTCACCATCATCGACGTCGGCGGCTCCAACACGCACATGTACGTTGTGCAGAACCAGCGCCTGCAATTCATCCGCGGCGTGAAGTTCGGTTCCGACCAGATCGCCGAAGCGGTTTCAAAAGCGATGGACGTCAGCCACGAGGCAGCGCACGTGCTGATCTCGGCGGCGGGCACGGAGCTGCGGCCGGACGGCGTGCTCGTCCTCAAGGTCGACGGCCAGGCGTGCATCGTGAATGTGCAGCAGGAAATGGACAAGCTCGTCCGAGAATTCCTGCGGCTCTTGAGATATTTCCGATCGCTGCACCCAGAGCGCAGCTATGCGGGAATTCTCGACAACGTTGTTGTGTGCGGAGGCATGGTTGGCCTGAACGGCTTCACCGGCTACCTCCAGCAAGCTCTCGGGATCCGCGTGGAGCGCGCCAGGCCGTTTACCGGCATGGTCGCGCAGCTCCGCCGCGAGACGTTCCAGAGCGTGACCAATCATCAGGAAGCGTACACGGTCGTGATGGGTTTGGCTTTGGCCGGGCTCGGCGGCGAGTTGGCGAGATCAGGAGAAAACAATGCTCGAAGTGAGTTCAACTGGACCCGCGCAGCTTAAACACAAAACGATCAACGCCGAGGTCAATCTCCTTACGGAGTGGCAGCGCGAGCGAAGCCGTGTCAACGAGCAGATCGCGCGCACGGCCGGCGTCCTGGCGCTCATCCTGCTGGTCGCTTTTGGCAGCCTTCCGTTCCTGCTGAAATCTTTTTGGATCTCCACGGAGCGCTTGACCGCATCGCGAACGGCACTCAAAGACGTTTCGGCCGACTTGGTCCTGCTGGAAACCGCGCGAAAGGAAGCCAAGCCTCGCATCGATCAGAGCGCGATGCACGAGACCGTCACCCACGAAGCCAGGCAGTTCCTCGGCCACACCATGTTGGTCCTCAACTCGGCTTCCGCGGGCATGGCTTTCGAGACCGTGACCTCAAACGTTATCGGCGGAGAGCTGACTCTGCACGTCAAAGCGGATGCGGAATCCAACGCGGTCGCGCAGACTTTCATCGAGCAGGCCGGCGGCGGACCGAACGTTAACTCGACCTTGCTCGCAACTGCCCAGAAGAACGGAAAGCTTTCGGCCGACGGTATCGGCTTCGACTATGTCAAGCGGATCGGGGTGAAGCCTTGATCACCCGAACCCAGAACGGCAGGGCCAAGCTTTGGCTCTCGCTCCGGCGTGGCGCTGCTGTCTTCGGTGGCCTGTACCTCGTGGGCGCCGCGTTCCTCGGTATTCAGATCGTTGTGAAAAACGCGGAGTCGACGTCGGCGGAGCACCAGACCAGGACCTCGCGCGAGCAGATCAGGACGACCACGAGAGAGATCGATAAGGCGAAGTCCATGACCGCTTCTCACGCTCCGAGTGACCTCGGCGCGGTTGCGAAGCTGCAATCCGCCGTCGAGAGTTCGGCAGCCAAGCGCAACTGCACCATCGCCGAATTTCGCGCTTCTTCCGAGATCCAGCCCTTCCTCACGAGGTTCGCCAAAACCACCGATGTCAGCGGCTGGGGCCAGGTCGAAACGCAGATCACCCTTTCCGGTCATGTGAAGGACGTCACCGCCACGCTTTCCGGCCTGCTGGACTACGACATCCCGCTGGAATACGACGCGCTCGAGATCACTCGCGACAAGGTGGATGAAGCCGGGGATGCCCGTGTGATCGCGCACGTCACCCTCCGAGTTCTCATCCGCACGACCAAGGAGACGGCATGAAGACCGGAGACAAGAAACAAGCGATCGCCTTGACCGCCGTGGCCGTCCTGGCCATCGGGTTCCTCGGCAGCCGGCTGATCCCTTCAAAGTCAGCGACCGTAAAGGCCGTAAGGGCGGCCGAAGCGGCCAAGCCGGAGCTCGGATCGGATGTCCTGGACCTGCCGCTCGCCGTGCTCGGCAACCCCTTTTCCCATCCCAAGCTGGCCGTGCAGACGGTGAAGGTGGATCAGGCTCAAACTCCAGCGCCCAAGAAGCCTCCCAAAACCGACATCGACAAGGGCAAATTGCCCGATTGGGCGGGGGACACGGGCGGAGACTCCGCGCCGCCCTTTGACCCTGGCGACCCCAATTCCGGAACGACCAACACTGAGGAAAATGCCGGGGAAACCCGAAAAACACCTAGGGGGCCGCGTATCCGGGTGATCGCCCTGATGCGCGTCGGCCACCCTCTGGCGATGCTTGCAGTGAATGACGGGAACTCGGTGACGTTTGGCGTGGGGGAGAAGATCCTCGACGGCGTGAAGCTGGCCGGCATCGGCGATAGCTTCGTTACGGTCTCGGACTTCGGCAAGCTGCGCAGGATCAAGGTCGGCGAAACCTCCGACCCCAATCAGGACCAACCCAAATGACGCTCGACGGACGACAGACGAGAGACGAAGGACGACAGACGACCTGGGAGCGCAGGTCTTTAGCCTGCTACCCGGTCCGCGGGCTTCAGCCCGCAACGCTCAACGCCGACAGCCGACCGACGACAGACGACAGCCGACAACAAGGACGAAAACAATGATGACCGCTTGCACCGCTGCTATCCTGGCCTTCAGTCTGCTCGCCAAAACCCCGGCCGACGTCCAGAACAAGGTTCACCTGCTCCCTTGGCCCGTCGCATCGATCGCGATTCCCAAAGACACCAAGGACACGAAGCCGAAGGACACCAAGCCCAAGCCCAAAGCGAAGAGCCCCCAGCCTAAAGCCCAGAGCCTCAAGCCCCAAGCCACGAGCCCCGAGGACACCCTCTGCGATCTCTCGACCGTCAACGCGGCCCTGCCGGAAACCCTCCAGGTGCTCAGCAACCAGGCCCGCATCGGCCTCGTCCTCCTCTCTCCGAGTGACCTCAAGATTTCCACGAACCTCGTCCGCACCAAATTCATTGATGCTCTCCGACACCTGTGCGCCATCTCCGGGATGTCCTACCTGAAGGTAGGGAACACCTACATCGTCGCCACCAAGGATAAGCTCAAGGAAGCCTATCCGGCAGACTACTACCGCGCGAATCCAGACGAGAGACCCGAGCCGCCCAAGGCCCCGGAAGAGGCGGTCACCGAAATCTACGTCGCCAACTACGTCAGCAGCGGCCAGCTCGCCGCCAGCCTCAGCCAGCTCTTCCCGAAAGAAGAGCTCTTCGCAGTGGCCGGCCCCGTGCAGTCCAACCCGAACATCTCCACCCAGAGCACCAGCTCCGCAACCGGCTCAGACGCCACGGTGCTGACAAGGGACGAGAACGCCGCCAACTCGGCCGGCAAGATGCTGATCCTGCGAGGCAAGAAGTCCATCGTCGATCAGGCTCTCGACCTCGCCAAGCGAATGGATTCGCAAAGACCCCAGGTCGCCATCGAAGTCACCATCCACGACATCTCGGACGCCGCCCTGAAAGAGCTCGGCATCTCGTGGAGCTTCGGCAATATCAGCATTTCCGAGAAAGCCTCGGGCAGCATGAACTTCGGCTCCTTCTCGCGAGGCCCGATGACCTTCACCGGCGTCATCAAGGCTCTGGAGCAGGCGGACAAGGCCAAGCTCCTCGCCTCGCCCAACGTATCGGTCCTGGACGGGGAGCGCGCATTCATTCTCATCGGCGACCGCATCAACTATCCGGTCCTCGTCGGCTACAGCCAGAACAATGCCCCGATCTTCAGCAAAGAGGAAGAGCGCGTCGGCATCTATCTGCAGGTGGCCGCCAACGTGTCCAGTGACGACAACGTGACGCTCAGCCT
The DNA here is from genome assembly GCA_034667265.1 of Fimbriimonadaceae bacterium. Taxonomy (GTDB): domain Bacteria; phylum Armatimonadota; class Fimbriimonadia; order Fimbriimonadales; family Fimbriimonadaceae; genus JANYLD01. Next base: position 1,203 of record JAXDKF010000327.1, on the reverse strand, counting down.
GTATCCGCAGGTCTCCAGCATCACCGGCTTCTTGAACGTCAACGGCGCCAGCTATCCGCAGATCTCGACGCGAGAAGCGCAGACCACTTTGAGAGTCCATTCTGGCGAGACCATCGTCATGGGCGGCCTCCTCAAGTCTTCCGAAACCTCGACGTATGAGAGCGTGCCACTCCTCAGCCAGCTTCCGTTCATCGGCGAGCTGTTCAAGCGACGCCGCACCAACAAGACGGCCAGCCAAGTAATTATCAGCATCACGCCCAAGGTGCTTCGCACTCAATGAATCTCGATAAACCGATTGGCGAGATCTTCGTCGAAGAGGGCTACCTCAGCGGCGACGAGCTCCGGCAGATCCTCTCCAACCGCCCGGACACCACCGAGCGGCTGGGCGATCTTCTTGTGCGCCTCGGCAAGATCACGGTCAAGCAAAAGCTGAAGTGCGAAGGCCTTCAGATGGGCGTCCCCTTCGTGGACCTCGCCCGAATCGAGCTGGAAGCGGACTCGGCGAGGATCATTCCTCACGCCGCCGCCATCCGCCTCATGGCCGTTCCCATCGAGAAGTCTGCCGTGGCCGCGACCGTTGCCATGGTCAACCCGCTGGACCTTGCCGCGATCGACGAGCTTTCTAGCCTTACCGGCCTGGACGTGGATCCCGTCCTCGCCACCGATGAAGATATCCGCGACGCGATTTTCCGTTCCTTCGGCGCTTACGACGACCTCGGCGAGATCGTCGGCGAAGCGATCAAGGGCGTGGACACCGAGGGCCTCAAGCTTTCGAGGGCAGACGACGAAGAGCAGCCGGTCAACGTCGTCGAGCTGAAAGAAGTTGTCGAGGGCGCGCCCGTCATCAAGCTGGCAAACGCGCTGATGACCCGCGCCATCTCCATGCGCGCGAGCGACATCCACATCGAACCCCTCGCCCGAAAGGTGCGTGTAAGGGTGAGAATCGACGGCCTCCTCCAAGAGGTCATGACGATCCCCAAGGACCTGCGCCACCCGCTGGTCTCGCGCATCAAAGTGCTTGCAAACTTGGACATCGCTGAGCGACGAGCCCCACAGGACGGACGCTGCACGTTGATCTCCCCGCACGGCGAATACGACCTGCGTGTTTCGACTTACCCAACCGTGCACGGCGAGACCGTCGTTATCCGCTTGCTGGACAAGAACACGGCGATGATCGACATGGGCAAGCTCGGCATGTCGCTG
>JAXDKF010000326.1:0-3643 GCA_034667265.1 Fimbriimonadaceae bacterium | reverse complement strand
CTCGCAGCTCCGCGTCGGCTTTTAGCGCCGAGAGTACGGTCCAGCCATCCATCCCAGGCATCATCACATCTAACGTAATAGCGGCGGGCTGCAACTGTCGCGCGCGGCGCAGGCCCGCCTCGCCGCCTTCGGCAGTACGCACACAAAAGCCTTCCTTGGTCAAGAACCGCTCCATCAGATCTCGTTGCCCCGCGTCGTCGTCGATCACCAAGATACAATTTGCTATGGCCTCCGCGGGATCGCCCACATCCCCATCGAAGTTTGCTGGAACGGCAGCAGCGCCGTCGATGCTGGCCGCTTCCAGTGCGACTTCCGCGTTGGTCTGAATGACTTGAGCGGGCAGCTTAATGGTGAAGATGCTCCCTTCGCCAAGCAAACTGTGCACAGTCACGTCGCCCCCCATGATCTGGCAGAAGCGCCGTGTAAGCGCCAACCCGAGGCCCGTGCCGCCGAATTTGCGAGTGGTAGAGGCATCCGCCTGGGTGAAGTCTTGGAACAGCTTTACGATCTGATCGGGACTGAGGCCGATACCGCTGTCGGCCACGCGGAATACGATCCACTCCCGTCCATCCATGAGCTCGCGTCCGGCATCCAGATTGATCGTGCCGTTGTTGGTGAATTTTGCAGCGTTAGAAAGGAGGTTGAATAGACCTTGACGCACCTTGATTTGATCGCCGTACATGGCGCCCAGATCCGGCCTGAGCTCAAGGTGCAGAGTGTTGGAGTTCTTGTCCACCATCGGCCGAATCGTGGAAGCGACCTCGTGAATCATTTCCGCGAGATCGAAGCTTTCGAGGAATAGCTCCATCTTTCCGGCTTCAATCTTGGAGAGATCAAGAATGTCGTTAATCAGGGCCAGTAAGTGCTTGCCCGCCGCATTGATCCTCTCCAGGTCGTCGCCGAACTCGTCCAACTTTCGCTCGACCGCCTCTTCGCGCAGCATTTCCGAGTAGCCCAAAATCGCGTTCAGCGGCGTACGCAGCTCGTGGCTCATGTTGGCGAGAAACACGCTCTTGGCGCGGTTGGCCTGCTGCAGCGACTCTTCGTAGCGCTTGCGTTCCGTGACGTCGCGGGCGGCCGCGAACACGCCTTGTAGCTTCCGGTCTCGGTCGTGGAAAGTCGTGGCGTTGTAGGAGACTACGGTTTCCTTCCCATCCCGAGCGCGCGCGGTGAGCTCGTAATCAGTCACCTTGCTTTCGCTGAGAACGAGCTTGATGCCGGCCTCGGCAAGCTCCGGGTTCGTGAAGTAGTCCTTGAAGGGTGCCCCGATAAGCTCATCCCGAGTGCATCCGGTGAGCGCCTCCATCTGCTTGTTGACGTCGGTGATGATGCCGCGCGGATCGGTCGTGATGAGCGCGTCAATGTTCGACTCGATAAGAGAGCGCGTGTAGAACTGCTGGTCTCGCACACGCTGGTCGAGGAGCATCCGCTCCGCCTCAACCTGCTTGCGTGCCGTATTATCGGTGCCGATCAACAGATATCCAATGATGCCGCCCTGCTCGTCACGGAGGGCCGTGACCGATACGATGGCTGGGAAGCGACTGTTATCCTTTCGGATGTAGGTCAATTCGTAGATATCCTCGATGCCACGGGACGCCTTGAAGACCAGCGCCTCGAAACCGGGCGTGATGGGCGTCGCCAACTCGGCGCTTAGAGCCTTGGCGCGCGTGATCAATTCTTGAGCATCCGAAATGTCCGCGGGCGTGATCTTATTCATCACTTCGGCGGCGGTGTAACCGAGCATGCGCTCAGCGCCCACGTTGAAAATCTGAATGACGCCTTTCTCGTCGGTGGCGATGCTGGAGAAGTTGGCGCTATTGAAGATGGCGCTTTGAAGAGCGCCTGCCTTGAGGAGCGCTTCCTCAGCCCGCTTTCGTGCCGTCACATCTTCCATCGCGAGCACCAGCAACTCGCCGTGATGGCCCGCCTCGAGCTTTCGGGCGTTTAGCAGCATTACGCGCCGGCCAATGATCGGGAATGTGTGCTCCAGCTCGAAGTCGTTGAAAACCGAGCTCTTCGGGACGATATCCTCGAGGAGGTTTCGTAGGGAAGGGATGTCCCATTGTCCATTGCCCAGCTCGTAAATTAGTTGGTTCTCGGTCTCCTCGGGAGAGACCTGGAAGGCCTGATAGAACGCGCGGTTTCCGGATCGCACACGCAAGGTGGTGTCTAAGATCAGGAGCGGCTCTCGAACGGTGTCGACGATGTTCTGGGCATACGTTTCAATAGCTTTTAAATCCGCTTCGGAGCGCCGCCGTTCGGTGACATCCTCCATGGCCAGGACCAGCAGCTCGGAGTGGCTTCCTGGGCGAAGCTTGCGAGCGTTGAGCAGCATCACGCGGCGTCCGATGATCGGAAAAGTGTGTTCAAGCTCGAAATCGTTGAATACGGAGCTCTTAGGGACCACGTCCTCCAGCAACGTGCGGAGATCTGGGATGTCCCACTGGCCGTTACCCAATTCGTAGATGAGGCGGTTCTCGGTTTCTTCAGAGGTGACCTGGAAGGTCTGGTAGAACGCCCGATTGGCGCTTCTCACGCGCAGGGTGGTATCGAGCATCAACAAGGGCTCGCGGACTGTGTCTACGATGTCCTGCGCGTACGATTCGATGTCCTCAACTAACGGTTCTCTTTTCATCTAGATTCTCTCTATAATTCGCCGCGCACACACGCTTCCCAAACAACACGAACTGGTACGCGGGCTTTACCCCGGGACTTTGAAACCAGGCGGGCAATGCCTTGCACGCCCGGGCTCCGAGGCTTCAATCCGAAGTGTCGGGTTCGGCTGTCATCAGGATCCGAGCCTTTCCAAAAGCCAACATGAGCCCGGCCGGCAATGGGTTCTCGACTGCTTGCGAACCCGCAGCGAGAGAACAATGCATCATTGTTGCGCGGTCCCAGCTCGCGCTATACAGGATCTTGTCCTTGAACGCCGAGCACGCAACGCGGTCCCCGGCAACGACCACGCTGATCGCATAGCCATCCACTTCAAAATCCGATGTCTTGGTTTGAGCGTTCATGACTATTCATCGTCAGGTCGGCGGAAAACACTTTGGTCTGATTGGCCGTGTCTATCCGAAGTCTGAGACATCGCGGGCCGTAGCGCAAGTCACGGATTCGAGGGACTCGAAGCCACCGTCGGCTCTTGCTCCCTAGACATTGACGCTGAGGGAGCGTCTCCGCCGGGCCTTCTCGGGCAGTGCTCCCTCACGATGCCTTGAATCGCGGATAGGAACTTCGTATATTCCACCGGTTTGACGACATAGGCGCTTCCGCCTAAGGCGCGGCATTCTTCGCGATCTCGCTCGCAATCTGAGGAGCTAAATATGACGACGGGCAATCCTTTGCAGCTCTCGGTGCCGCGTACCCGCCTTAGAACATCCGCGCCCATTAAGAGCGGCAGCTTCCAATCCAATATGACCAGGTCCGGACGCGTAACGCTCGAGCCCTTGCCGCACAAATAGTCAGCGGCTTTCTCTCCGTCGCGGAGGACATGAACTTCCATATTCTCGTCCAATTTCTTGAGAGCTCTGATGATCAGTCTCTCGTCGTCGATGCAATCTTCGACGACCAACAGTCTGGCGACCGTGGCGTTCATCTCTATAGTTCCTCAGCCGAGTGGCGTCGCAAAACGACGCCTTCCCCC
>JAXDKF010000325.1:0-4613 GCA_034667265.1 Fimbriimonadaceae bacterium | reverse complement strand
CTACCCCTCTCTCGGATGCAAAACCGGAATGGCGACCTCAACCAAGCCCGCCGCCTCTGCCTTCAACGTCCCCAAATCCACCGACCGAAACGCATCCGCCATCGCCAACCCGTTCCACGGCGCGCCCGTCTTCATCTGCCAATAAGCGACCAACAGCGTCCGATCCTCGATGCTCGGTCCAAGGGGCGCAGAAGGCCGGAAGTACAAAGGACCCAACTCCATCCCGTTCGTCGACATCGCACCAGCAAAACCCTGCGCGCGCTCCAGCACCGACGAATCCCACGCGGCGATATCGGCCAACAACGCCACGCGGATGTCGTTCAGCTCCACCGCCTCCTGCTCGACCGCGCGCGGCCTGATTTGCACCAGCACGCGAGGGACCAGTCCGTCTTTGGTCGGCCAGAGCGCGGCTTCCTGCCGATAGCTGAGCGCCAGATCGCCCCGCACCACCCTAAACAAGGAGGAAGACTTCCCTCCGCCCAGCGCAACCAAAGCCAAGATCTTGGAAGCCAGACCAGGGTCGGAAGGCATGATCTCCGGCCCGTGCAGCTCAAGAACATGCGAGGGATACGGCTGCGGATACTCTTTAAAAGGAACCGCCTGCCGCAAAGGCCTCGCCACCTGCCGCCGCCAATTCTTGGAGGCATCGTCCCACGCCGCCTGCGCAACGCCGGGCCTCAACGCTCCACCCGCCGCGACCGTGATGTTGTCCGGCCGGAAAACCCGCTTATACAGGTCCTCGATGTCGGAAGCCCGCAGCCGATCCCACGCCCGATCCTCGGAATCCAAAGCCAAAGACCAAACCGACTTGTGCCGATACGGCTCCGTGAGCAGATACTGATTCATCACCGGCACCTCCATCCGCGCCGACGACACCATCGCCGCAAGCATCCTCATCCCCGCGCCCGTGTCCGCCGGCAACACTGAGAGCTGGATCGCCATGTGATCGGCCATCGCGTAACACTTCGGCTGGCCACCCGGGACGCACAGGTCTCGCATCTCTTGCCCGGAATAAAAATCGTTGTCGCTGGTGACCACGTGCGCTAAAACGTCTGCCGAGGCGCGCACCAGCGGATCCATTGCGGGCAAAGGCAACACGGCCTGGATCGCCACCCGATCCACCGTCGAGTCTTGGATCTCGATCACCTGAACAGGAGCGAGAACGGCCAAGGCGAGGAGGACGGTCATCGCGTGCCGACCACCTCCACCGCGGTTCCTTTCTTCAACGCCTGCACACCCGCCGCGAATGCCTTGTAGTCCAACGCCTGGATCGCGTCGAGCATCATCTCTGGCCGGTTCTCGATGCCCTGGCTGAGAAGCAACCCGCGCAGATAGCCAACGCCCGCCGGCGTGCGCAGTTTCTGCTGCACCCATGACGCAGCCAACGACTTTCCCCGAAGCAGCAAGCCCGCCACCGCGGATGGGTCGAGCCCGTCAACATAAACGCCGAGGCCCTGCTTGGCATCGGTCCGGCCCAGGATCACGAGGCCGTTCTTGGTCGACGGCGTGTAGGTCACGTAACAATCCTCGAGCTTGCTCGCGATCGCCAAGGCAGCTGCCAACGCGCCCACGGTCTTGGAGCTCGCAAACTCCGGAACGATCGCCGCACGCGCCTCGCCGTATGCGTCCACTTCCGCAGGACCCGGCATGCCCCACATGCGGTCTCGCATTGGAGACGCCGCAACTTTTGGAAGAGAGCCGACCACGCTCCGCGCCATCGCGGTCGCGCCGTCTAAGTTGACCGGGCCAACCACCACGACCACCAGATTAGAAGCGGCAAACTGCTTCTTGCGAATCGACTCCACATCCTCCGGGGTAGCCGCCCGCATCATCTCCAAATCGCCAAACGGATCGAGCGCGGTCTGCCCGAATCCCTTCGTCCACGCCGCCTCGTTGAGGAGCGCATCGTCGTCGAGGAGCCCAAGCTCTTGGTCGATGATCTTGACCTCTTTCGAAAGCTGCTCGGGCGAGACGCGCAGCGGCTTCAGCACTTCGCCAAGAGCTGTGAATCCGAGATCGAGCTGGTCGGCAGGAACCGTGATCTCCACCTGCGTTGCGTCCCGAAACGTGCGTGCGCGCAGGAAGCCGCCTTTGGACTCCAGTCGCCGGTCCAAATCGCGATCCGGGCCAAGCGCCAGCACGTGCTCCAACAGATGTCGGAGCCCGTGCGTCTCCGGCCTCTCCTCGACACCGCGCGACGACGCCCAAAGCTGGATCGAGACGGACCGGCTCGGCATGGGCTCGACGAGAATCGCAGCGCCGTTCGGCAGCACGGTACGCAGCCGCGGCGGTTGGCCCTGCCCGGCGAGCAACGAAAAAGCGACAACGAGGGGAAGCATGGGGGAGCTAGTTTCAAACGGCCGGCACGGCCGAAAGGTTCGGCCTTAGTATGCATCCGGGGAGTCTCCCCTCCCTGCGAAGTGGGGAGGGGTTGGGGGTGGGGCGGCTGAGAGGTAAGGCTCTGCTATCCCTCAACTCGCGACTATCCCTCAACTCGCGACTATCCCTCAACCCGCCCTACCGGGTTGAGGGTAAGGGAATTAAGCACATTCGGTCAAGTGGCGTTCGGCCTCTTCCCACCCTCAACCCGGTAGGGCGGGTTGAGGGATAGTCGCATCCACAGAAAGGCTAGTGGAAGTAGCTCGCGCCGTTGATGTCGATGACGACGCCGCTGAGATACGCGGCGTCCTCGGACAGCAAAAACGCCGCCGTGGCCGCGCAATCCTCCGGCGTGGCCATCCGCCCGACCGGGATGCCCGCCAAGATCTCTTCCTCGCGCTCTTTCATGCCCGCGCGGGCCATGGCCGTCGCCACCCAACCGGGGGCGATGCCAAACAAACTGATGTTCTTCGGTGCGAGCTCCACTGCCAAGCTGCGGGTCAGATTGATAAGCGCAGCCTTCGACGCCGCATACAAAGCGGCCCCGCTCTCGCCCCGGAACCCTACGCGGCTCGCCACGTTCAGCACCTTCCCTCCCCCATGCGAGGCGAAGTGCTTGCAGGCTGCCCGAGTGAGCATCACGGGCGACTCGAAATTGACCGCGAAGGTCCGATGCCAGTTGGCGTTGAAGGCCGCATCGCCCGAGCCGAGAAAGTCCACCGGCAGATAGACGCCCGCGTTGTTCACGAGCGCATGGATCTGCCCGTCTTTGGCGGCTTCCTGGAAGAGCTTGCCGGCCGTCGCGGGCTGCGAGAGATCGGCCTGGTAGATGCCGGAGCACCGCTTGCCGAGCACGCGCTGGACGTCGTGCGCGTCCTTGCTGTCGGCGACGTAGTGCAGCGCCACGCTCCATCCCTCATTGGCCAGGCGCAACGCGATCGCCCGCCCGATCCCTCGCGACGAACCCGTCACGAGCACCCTCTTCCCCGTCATCGACGCTTATTCTACTGGGCGTAGCATCGGCCTTCCTAGGCGATGATTCTTCCGTGGAAGCTCGGGTCGCTGCCACCGTAACAGGGCTTTGCCCCTCTTCTATCCCGCAAATCCCTGCCGGCCGAGCAATGCGTTTCGACTAGACAGGACCATGTTCCCGGGCAGAATCATCGCCTAGGAAGGCCGATGCTACCGACCACCGGAGTAGCATAGATACAGCCCATGACCGCCCGCTTGATCTCCCTGACCGCGCTCAGCGCATCCGCGCTGGTGTTCGGCGCCTCCATGATCAAGCAAACCACTAAAGAACCCAAAAAAGTCACCTACGCCGAGCACGTCGCCCCGATCCTGAACCGGAGCTGCGTCCGATGCCACCGGCCAGGCGCGGTCGCCCCCTTCTCCCTCATCGGCTACGAGAACGCCAAAAAGTGGGCCTCGCCCGTGGCCTCCGTCACCCAAACTCGAAGCATGCCGCCGTGGAAGGCCGTGCACGGATTCGGAGAGTTCCTGGACGACCCCCAGCTCAGCGACAACGAGATCGCGATTCTCCAGAAATGGTACGCGGAAGGCGCCCCGCGAGGCGACAAGCGCAAGGAGCCCAAGGCGCCGCAGTTCAGCTCCGAGTGGCCGCTTGGCGAGCCCGACCTCGTCCTCCAGCCAGACGCGCCATTCAAAGTCGAAGCAGAAGGCGAGGACGTCTACCGAAACTTCGTCCTCAAGAACGACTTCAAGGAAACGGTCTGGGTCAAGGCCATGGCCATCAAGCCCGGTAATCCGCAGGTTGTCCACCACGTGATCATCTTCATCGACGGCATGGGCGCGGCAAAGGCCCTCGAGGCGGCCAACAAGGACGGCCAACTCGGCTACAGCACCAGCGGCGGCGGGGTGGGATTCCTGCCCTCCGGCACGCTGGGCGGATGGGCGCCGGGCGTCACCACTCGCGAGACGCCGCCAGGCATCGCGTACAAGGTGCACCCAGGCTCCACGCTGGTCCTGCAGGTCCACTATCACAAGACCGGCAAGGCGGAGGAGGACCTCACGCGCGTGGGCCTCTACTACGCCAAGGAGCCCATCCACACGGAGATGCAGCTCGATTGGATCATGAACTTCGGCATCCACCTTCCCGCAGGGGATAAAGCTCACTCAGAGACTCGCACGAGAACGGTGCCGAACGACGTGACGATCTACGGATCGATGCCGCACATGCACCTGCTCGGCCGGTCGATGAAGGCGGAGATCGA
>JAXDKF010000324.1:0-7064 GCA_034667265.1 Fimbriimonadaceae bacterium | reverse complement strand
TTCCGATCTACGTGGTCGATGCGTTCACGGAGGTGCCATTCGCGGAGAATCCGGGGTGTGCCTGCTGGAGAAGCCGCCGAAAACTCATGGATGGGCTACTTCAAGCCTCCTGCGATTTAGACTGTATCAAGATCGCTAAAGAAGGCGTTCAGCTGGCGCTCAAAAATTGTCACTGTGTCAAACACCGTGAAGGTCAGCGGCTTCATCCGCTTCCAAGACAGCTCGAAGCCGTATGTGTTTCTATAACGATGCCGGAAAGCCATCAACTCCCGCAGTCTCATCAGGAGATCATCGCTAATTAGCGGTCCGCGATTCTCCGTTCCTTGTGCGGCCTGGGTCAATAGCTCCGCATGCCAGCCGGCAGACGACGGAATCGAGCCGTCCAACTCCATGAGCAAGTGTTTAAGGATGCCTTCGATACCTGTGTAAACGGAATGCAGCATGCCGCCAAGGGCTCGAAGTTCGATGCCATTCGGATCGCGGTTGCCGAGCTCCGACAAGAGAGGCGCAAATTCAGCTCGCTCGTCGTTGAGCCTCGCGAGCTCGTCCAAAATCTGCTGGCGCAGCTCAGGCGACACGCTTCAACGCTCCCTCATCCTTCAAGCCGACCAGGTGGCGTGCCAAGCGAGTGTCATCCCCAAGATCGACCAAGTCCAAGGGCCTCCCAAGCGCGGTGTAAGCCTCACCCAAAGCCCTGTAGAAGTGCTCCGCGGGAATACCTGTCACCGCCATATCCACGTCCGAATGGGGATGCAGCTTGCCAGAAACCGCTGATCCAAAAACGTAAACGGCAGTCGCGCCGTACTTTTTCAGCACTTTGGCGGCCATGAGGATACGGTGCTCGAGGTCCCCTTCCATTCCTGCACCAATTATGGGACATCCCAGCCTCACGAGGTTCCGCACGGGTGCCGGGCCCAGGCAGCGTGGCATGCTCGTAGGTACGCTCCATGCATGCCGGTTCCGATCTACGTGGTCGATGCGTTCACGGAGGTGCCATTCGCCGGGAATCCGGCGGGGGTGTGCCTGCTGGAGAAGCCGGCCGAAGCCTCGTGGATGGGCAACGTGGCCAACGAGATGGGCTACGCCGAGACCGCCTTCCTGGTCCCGCGCCAAGACGGCTCGTACGACCTCCGATGGTTCACTCCAACCATGGAAGTGGACCTCTGCGGACACGCTACCCTCGCCTCGGCGCACGTGCTTTGGCAGATCGGCTGCATAGATCAAAGCGAGCCGGCTAAATTCCAAACCAGGAGCGGCGAGCTGATCGCACGCAAAGACGGCGACATGATTCGGATGGACTTTCCCGCCGAGCCGGTCCACGAGATCGAGGCGCCTCCCACCCTCAGGTTGGCCGTCAACAAGCCGCCCGTGTGGATCGGCCAGAACCGCATGGACATGCTGGTGCAGCTCGAAGACGCGGAGGCGGTGCGCTCACTCGGCCCGAGCATCAACGCGATTGCAATGCTGGGAGGTCGCGGCGTCATCGTCACCGCGCAATCCGATACGCCACAGTTCGACTACATCTGCCGATTCTTCGCGCCGGCCGCAGGGGTGCCGGAGGACAACGCGACCGGCTCCGCGCAGTGTGCGCTAGGCCCGTTCTGGCAAGAGCGATTGGGCAAGACGCAAATGACGAGCTATCAGGCCTCGCCACGCGGCGCCGTCTTGGGCGTCGAGGTCAAGGGCGAGCGCGTCGACATCTTGGGCAAGGCGTTCACGATGCTCGAAGGCAAACTGCAATGCTAGAGATCCGGGAGATCGAGGCTGAAGGTCCGGACCTTGAAACGTTCCGGGAATTCCTTCAGGAGTATCAGAGCTACCTCGGCATCGATCTTTGCTTTCAGAATTTCCAAAAGGAGCTGGCCAATCCACTCGGGCGATACACGCCGCCGAAAGGCATCGTCATGCTCGCTCACTGGAACGGAGAAGTGGCGGCCTGTGGCGCTCTGCAGGATCTTGGAGAGGGTAATTGCGAGCTCAAGCGGATCTACGTTCGTCCCGATTTCCGCCGGAAGGGAATCGCGCGATCGGTTTCCGAATACCTGATGCGCAGAGCCGAGGAGATCGGCTATCGAGCGGCCAGGCTGGACACGCTGAAACGCCTGGAGGGCGCGCTGGAGCTTTATCGCTCGCTGGGCTTCAGCGAGATCGCGCCTTACAACGTTGCTCCCGAGCCCGACATCGTTTACATGGAGCGGGCGCTCGGCGCGCCCGCTCCATAACTCTTAGTGGCGGGGCCGGATGAAGAACCGGATTGTGACGTCGCCATTGACGGTCACCGCGCCGGGCTCGACGGGAGTCGCAACTGCGGCGGACATCGCCTTTCCGGCAAACGAATCGGCCTGGAATGGCATGACCCTTCCTCCGCCTTCGCTAATGTCCCAAACACCTGCGATCTCAACGTCCGCCGCGCCGGCCATGACCTCCGCCTTCTTGCGCGCTTGCTTGACCGCGTTAGCGAGAGCCTCCATGCGAGCGTCCGTATCGTCCTGAAGTCCGAACGTGAGACCCTGCACGGTGTTCAGCCCTGCGGTCACTGCGGCGTCGATGATCGGACCGACGATCGTGAAATCCGTGGTTCGAACGGTCAGCGTATTGTCTGCTCGATAGCCGGTGATCTCGGGCGTGAACGGCGCATTCGTTGGCCGCGTCTGCTCGCTGTAGACGGGATACAGGTTGATCGTGCCGGTCTGCACCGTGCCCTTATTGCCGAGCAAGCGCTTTGCCTCGGCGAGGAACGCGGCAGCTTTGGCGTTGGATTCGTTCTGTGCCTGTTGGGCCGTCTTGGCCTGCGTCGTCACGCCGAGGGTCAATGTGGCCAGATCCGGCATGATCCGGACTTCCGACGTGCCCGTCACGATCAGCGCCGGGGTCGGGGGCTGCTGCGGCGGCACCTGGGCAACCATCCCTGTAAACAATGCGGCCGTGGCCGCGAGCATCGAAACCATGCGGAAACCTCCTCAATGCAACGTCTCTGACGCGCAACGGCCGCTTGCGTTTTCAGCGGCCTATGAGCGCGAAGATTCAATGGGACAAGATCGTGCCCATTAAACCCCGCCAGCTTAGAGGTTGGCAGACAGGAATGTCTGCCCCACGGGTCCTCCAAGGGCTCGCTGCAGCAGACAGGAATTCTGCCCCACAGGAGCTGTGATAGGGGCTATGCAAAAAAGCATGCGGGGCCGAGCGATGCCGCCCGGCCCCCGTGAGGATCAGCGTATGAGTGCTACTCGCGATCTTCGTTGGTGTGCTCGCTGCCGTCTGGCCTCGTGCCGTGCGAATTCCTGCCGCCCTCGCGGCCGATCTGGGCCATGTGGTCCCGGTCCTGGCTGACGGTCTCGCCGCCCTTCCGCCCGATCTCCGCCATGTGTTGACGGTTGCGGGCAACCGCCTCCCCACCTTTCCGCGCGATCTGCTTCTGTTTCTCCGGGTTCATTGCCGCGAAGCCGCGTTCTTGCTTATTCGCCATGTCGCTCTCCTTGCCGTATCGTAGTTCGCCCTGCCGAAGCTCGGGCCGTCATTCTTTGAGTCCCATTAGGTTACTGGCTGTTCATGCTCCGCAGGGCCATTCTTGCCGCTCGTTTCTTGTCCGAAGAAATAAGGACAAATTGAGTTCAGCGAGTCTGGACGATGCGGTGCATGGCGGGGTAGCTGTCGGATGAGATCAGCTCCCTTCGTGTTCCCGTGATCCGGTAGACAGACACTTCATATCCGTTCTTTCCCGTATTGCGGACCCGGCCGAAATCGCCAGGCTGTCCGATCAGGAAGAGCCCCGGCTCGTGAACCTGGGCAACCTGGCTGACCACCTTCGGCTGAACCTTCAAACCCTGCGGCGCCAAGATTTGGACCTCCACCCGGTCATTGCGCTCAACCGCCTGGATCCGTACTGGGAACGAATAGGGGTTTCTGAACTTCAGGTCGATGCTGTTGTAGGCCACGGCGGCATCCCGGCCCGGCTGCACGTACGACGGCGCGAACCGGTGCCGATTCCGCTCCAGGATGTCCATGCCGGCCAGGAGGGCCGTGTTGTAGAGGGTTGTAGAGGTTTGGCAGACGCCCCCGCCCCAGCTGTCCACGAGCTGGCCGTTGTAGCTGACGGGCGCCTTGCGGTAGCCCTGGTCTCGGGAAAACGAGCCGACCTTGGCATTGAACGAGAACGTTTCCCCCGCCTTGACCACCGTCCCGTTCAGCCTGCCCAGGGCCAGCTCGGCGTTGTGCCGCTGTGAGTGCGTCCTTCCGTTCAGGGGAGTGGCGTAGCGGGAGATGACCACCTCGTGCGGTTTGGCCAACACCGTGGCAAGCACCCCAATACTCGCCAATGCCACAACAGCGCCTATGATTTGCGCCCTCATGGCCGCACCTCCAACTCCAGCTCGGAGTTCGATGTCCGATCGTCGGGGTTGTACATGTTGTCGGCCACCGGCGGCAGAGCGCGAGATACGCCGGGAGACTCCGCCCGCATCACGTAGGTGAAGGTCTGGGTGCCGGCTTCCAATTCACGGGCAAAGAACGTGATGCGGTCGTCGTAGACGGTGCGGCCCGAGTACCAATAGCTCCATCCATACTCGTCGCTTATGTCGTTGTCTTCGGCGATGCGGCAATTGCTCGGCACCGGGTCCTCGAGCATGATGTAGTTCCTCTTGCGATCGGACTTGAGCACGAGACTGACTTGGATCAGATCGCCGGACTTTGCTCTCGAAATAGGGTCTTTTGATGGGGCGAGGCGGTAAGTGCCGTCCTCTTGCTGCTCTGATTTGAGAAGGTGATACGTGCGTTCCAAGGTGAAGCCGCTGCCGTTGATCAGCTTGCCAAGGCGTGGGGCCTCCACATATTGCTTGTAGTCGAGCGAGTAGTACGCGAGGTTCGCGCCCGAGACCTTCAGCTCGATCTTGTTAAGACCGCGCTGCATCTGCGTCAAGGGAATGCGCAGGGAAGGATCGACTCCAAGCATCTGCCGCAGGTCCATCTGCACCTGTCCCGCCGGCTTTCCGTTGATCGTCACCGAAACAGTTGACGTGCCAGGATGCGGCTGCTCGCGCTCGATGTACCAACCGATGGCCATCAACGCGAAGCTCGTGTCTCGAGTACTCCACCACCAAGCGCCTCGGCGAGAGAGCAACAGACCGCGAATCCCTTTCAAGATCAGTGGATCGTCTGGAGCGATTGCTTCCAATGCGAGGAGAGGTAAGGCAGTGGTCTCCGCGCCGTACACATCTTCTGTGTCCCACCAATAATGGGATTCGCTTTCCGGACCCCAGCTTGCGGTCGTGGTGGTCTCATCGACCTTGTCCCGCAGCCTTTGCATGAGGTTGTCTCGCGCTTGCACGTGATCCACGCCCAATAGGTTGTGAGTCAACGCCGCGGTTGCCAAGGAGGCTGGGCCTGCATTGGTCAGATCGACCTCCTTCAACATCGCGGCCGCCTTGTCGTTGCGACCGTGCAACGCTAGCGTGTAGGCGAGATAGAGATGCGCGCGCTTCTGCCACGATCTCGATTCCTCTGTTCCGATCTTGCCTTGGGCCCAATCGAGCGCCGATTCGGTTAGGTTAGGATCGACTGTGTAGCCAGCGTCTTCCGCGCGCTTGAGACCATCGAGGACGTACGCGGTCATAAACGGAGTGGACGAGTCGTTCTCCCACCAGCCCCAGCCTCCATCGCCGTGATGCATGTCTTTGAGCTTCGCAATACTCTGCTTGGCGATCTTAGGAATGCGCTTGGCCAGATCCGGCCGAAGCAGGCCCGTCTTGCCAAGAGGCTTGGCCAGGATCATAGCCGGGAGGAAGCGGCTCATCGTCTGCTCAACGCAGCCGTAGGGATAATCGATGAGCTCGTCTAGCGAAGCGTAAACACTTGTCGCGATGGTAGGGCTAAGGGAGATCTTGAGCTGGCCAACGCTCGGGTCCGCGTCGTCTCGAAGCGCCAGGCTCATCTCCGTCGAACCGCGGATCTCGCCCGCCATCCGATAGTTGACCTCGCGGGCATGGGGCTTGATTTGGATGAGCTGCTGAAGGCCGTCGGACGGGCCTTGATCGATCCAAGCCTTGGCCACCAAGGTTCCTTGACCGGTTGTTGCAGCGGTTAGGTCCCATTCCACGGATTCGGCCTTGCCGTTGTCCACGCGGACGGTTCTGTTTAGGTTATCCCTTGTTGAGAACCCGGCGGGCTCAAATGTCACGTGCACGGTGGCATCCCGACCGGAGTTGTTGTTCACGATTGCGACCACCTCTTGGCGATCGCCCTTGACCATAAACTTGGGCGCTTGCAGCCGGATCATCAACGGCTTCGCGACAACCACGTCGTTCTTAGCAAGGCCGACGTCCGTGGAATCGCTCACGCCAACGACAGTGGCTCGCCACTTCGTCAAGTTGTCGGGCATCTTGACTTGAACGCTCGCCTGCCCACTTGCATCGGTTTTGATCGAAGGCATCCATGCGGCGGTGTCCTTGAAATTCATGCGGACTTTGATCTCACCGCCCTTGTCTCCACCGTCCAGGTAGAGCTCGGGGAACGAGTAGTTCGTGTCGACCACGTTCGGCCGCGCCGGATAGAACGCCTTGACTGGATCGGTGTGATCCTCGCGGATCGCGTAAATCGCCTCATCCACAACTGCTAGAGATAGATCGGTGGCGACCGGCTTGCCATTTGGCCCTACTGCTTTGATGGAGTAGGTGGCGGTTTCGCCGGGGAGATACTGCGTCTTGTCCGCCACGACGTCGATCTTCAGCTTGCGCGCGTTGATGTCCACCTTGAGCGCCTCGCTCGTCTGGAGGAACTGTTTGTTCTGGACGGCGACCGCGCTGATCGTCACGCGGGGCAAATAGCTTTTATCTACGGGAAGGTTTATGAGAGCCGAGCGGTCCTTCAGCCGCACCACTTGTTTGAACAGCACCTTCTCCGCCTCGATCGTAACGAGCACAGAGCCGCCAGGCTTCTTCGTTGTGATCAGAGCCTTGCAAATCTCGCCGGGCTTGTACAGCTTCTTGTCGAGAGTTAGAGTGAGGTCCGCATCCGAAGGTGATGGCTCGAACGAGTCGGTCCCCACGTACACGTAGCTCCTTTCTCGGATC
>JAXDKF010000323.1:0-10900 GCA_034667265.1 Fimbriimonadaceae bacterium | reverse complement strand
TCTGAACCGATGCTCGACATCATAGACCTCACCTGTCGTGAAGGCATGAGTCCAACCATCGATATCGTCCGGATGCAATGCGTCTGCCCACCCCGAGCCTTTGGCCTGCTCGAAGGTCATCCCAGTGTAGTCGTACCACCGTTGGTTGAAATAGTCTAGGTTTCCGTCTGGCGTGGCAGTCCAAACGATCTGAGGCATAGAGTCCGCGAGAAATCGGCCCTGGGAGTCGATGGCCAAGACGCTGCTCTCTGACACTAATTCGGTGGTCAGTTCTGGGTGGGACGTGTGGTCCTGGAGTCGCAAGGCGCTGGCGGAATGCATATGTTCAGTTCCTTCGTCGAATGCAAATAAGAGCGGCGGTTCGATTTCCCCCAGCGCCCTTCGTGGACACTCGAGAAAACTACGATTGTCCAGTGTCTCTGCCAAATCGATCTGCGGCTTCAGCGCCGGCAACAGCGCGCTGACTGAGGGATGGCGACGAGCCGTCGTTCAACTGCGAGGCATCCGAGACATGGATCGTGCTGCGAGCCTTGGCTCTGAGAGGTACGACTCTAATGATCGGTTCAAGACGGTAATTAAGATAGGGTAAGTAATGGCCGCGCGGCCAACTGGACCGACTTGTTCTGCCCGGGAGGCTACGCAGCGACTCTTCTGTCCGAGCCCAGCCAGGCTGCAAATCTTTACAAATGCGGGCACAGCACTGGGATCGAACTCCTTTCCGCTGTCCGCTAAGATCTGCACGACCGCATCCTCACGGGTAAACGAGCTTATAGGGCCTCTTGCAGACCAGGGCCCGTCCTGAGCGGAGGTTTGGGCATACACTTGCCCGCCCAACCGGCCGTAGGCAGGTTCCGTCCCAACGGAGCGACATGCCGAGGTTGGAGTGGATTGGATCGATCGTGTGCGCGATCCCAACCAGATGGAGGAATTCATTCCCGACATCAAGGCTCTGCACCAGGCGGGCGGGCGCAACGCGCAGTTCAAGGCGCTGCTGGGTCGCTGGTATTACACAGGTGGCCGGGCTCCTGTAAGGAAGTTGGCCAAGGACCCCGATGCAGGCATCGCAGCTGACGCGGCCAAGGTTCTGGATGAGGAAGAGAACCCAAGCGCGCGGCCGATGTAGCTGATTGTTGGTCGGGGCGACAGGACTCGAACCTGCGGCCTCATGCTCCCAAAGCACGCGCGCTACCAACTGCGCCACGCCCCGATTCGAATGCGAGAGGGTACCCGTTCCTAGATTTTGGATTTGGAATTTGGGATTTTGGATTGCCCGATGCGGCGCGGAGGGCTTCGACATCAAATGCCGTTCCAGGACGATTAAACAGGCTGGCCGTGAACCGCCGCTTCGATCTTCGCGACGTCGATCTTCCCCATCTCCATCATGGCCTCGAACGCCCGTTTCGCCACATCGCCGCCCTTGGCCAAGGCGTCGGTTAGGACACGAGGCGTGATCTGCCATGAAAGACCCCACTTGTCTTTGCACCAGCCACACGCGCTCTCCTCGCCTCCATTGCCGACGATCGCGTTCCAATAGCGGTCGGTCTCTTCCTGGGTCTCTGTTGCGATCTGGAACGAAAATGCTTCGCTGTGCTTGAACACATCTCCGCCATTGAGTCCCATGCACGCCACACCGCAAACCGTGAAGTCGACAACAAGCACGTCGCCTTCTTTGCCTCCTGGAAAGTCGGACGGCGCACGGTGCACCGCTCCGACCGTGCTGTCCGGAAAGGTCTGGGCGTAAAACTGCGCGGCTTCTTCAGCATCGTGGTCGTACCACAGGCAGATCGTGTTCTTCGTCATCGCAACTCTACTCTAGCTCGTGTCGGGCAACTCCTACCACCCATATGCATTACCTTTTTCTGGTTGGAGCGCCATTTGATTCCACCGTCGATGGGCTGCAGCTCACGCCACAATCATTCGGACCGTCCGTGTACTCAACAGTAGACTCGTATTCATGTATCCCATGCCGGAGTTCCAAGAACGAGACCCGGAGGCCGTCCTCGCTTTCATCCGTGAGCATCCTCTAGGAATGATCACGGCCTGTGGGAAGTCTGGCGTGGTGGCGACGCACGTCCCGCTTCTAGTCGCGGGTGGTGGTGCTGGGATTCGCCTTCGAGGTCACGTGATGCGCAAGACCTCGCATTGGGAAGGTTTCAAGAACGCTCGGGAGGTCTTGATAGCCTTTACGGGACCCGACGCGCCGATCCTCGAAAGCTGGCTTACCAGACGTCCCTTTGGGGGAACGTGGAACTACATGGCCGTGCATGCGCGCGGCACGCTGACCTACTTGCCGGAGTCCGACCTGGTCAAGATCCTGCGAGATTTAAAGGATCTCCACGAGGTAGATCCCTCGACGAATTTCGAGGGTCTTCCGCCGGACTACCTCGCTTCGCTGATCCCGGCGATCGAGGGCTTTGAGATTTCGGTAACGTCGATACAGGCCGTATTCAAGCTCAGCCAAAATCGAAGCGCGGCGGAATTCGAACGGATCATCGAAGAACTTCAAGGAAAAGGCGGTGAGAGCGCGTTGGTCGCAGAAGCAATGTCAAGCAGACGCGGAACCTACTTTCCAACCTAATTCAATCGCATAGTCTTCAATCTTAAATGTTCAACCCGAACCCCGCCGGTAGACTCCCTGAATGCCTTCCCGAGCCAAGCGTCTTGACGCCATTCCGCCCTACCTGTTCGCCGAAATTGCACGTGTGAAAAGGGAAGCGATCGCTCGGGGCGCGGACGTTATCGACCTCGGCATCGGCGATCCCGACATTCCCACGCCCCAAGGCGTGATCGACGCGCTTGCGATGGCGGTCAAGAACCCGGCCACGCACCGGTACGACGAAACCGCAATGGGTTGGACGAGCTTCTTGGAGGCGGCGACCAATTGGTATCGGCGAGAGTTCGGAGTCAGCATCGATCCCAAGACCGAGATCACGCAGCTCATCGGCAGCAAGGAGGGGCTGGGCCACCTCGCGTGGACTTATCTCGATCCAGGCGACTACTCCATCGTCCCCAATCCGGGTTACAGCGTTTACAAAGTGAACTCGCTCATGGCGGGCGGACAGGTGCACGAGATGCCCTTGCGAGAAGAAAACCGCTTCTTGCCGGTGCTGGAGGAAATTCCCACCGACGTGGCGAAGAATGCCAAGCTGCTCTACGTCTGCTACCCCAACAACCCAACCGGTGCGATCGCAACTCTGGACTTCTACAAGGACGCGGTGCGGTTCTGCCGCGAGCACGACATCCTGCTCGTCAACGACATGGCCTATGCGACCGTGGCCTATGACGGCTTCCGCAATCCCACCGTTATGCAGGTGGAAGGCGCGAAGGACATCGCGATCGAATTCCACTCGCTGAGCAAGATGTTCAACATGACCGGCTGGCGATTGGGCTTTGCATTGGGCAACGCGGACGCGGTGGCGAATCTCGCGAAGCTCAAGTCAAATTTGGACAGCAAGGCCTTCCCGGCGATTGCCGAGGCCGGCGCGCATGCCCTCAACAACATCGACAACGCAGAGACCATTGGGATTTACGAAAAGCGCCGTGACTACCTCTGCGATGGCTTGAACTCGATTGGCTGGAAAGTGAACAAGCCCAAGGCGACCTTCTACGTCTGGGCGCGCATCCCGCGTGAGGACATGACCAGCGCGGAGTTCTGCAAAGAGCTGCTGGAGAAGGCGAACATCGTGACCATTCCGGGCACCGGTTATGGCCCAGAGGGCGAGGGCTATCTGCGGATGTCCCTGACACTGCTTGGCGACAAGGGTGGCGAGCGCTTCAAGGAAGCGGTCAAGCGGATCGCGGAATCGGGCTTGATCCCTGCGCTGGTTTAGGTGGTTTCCTCTACGTAGGCGATCTTGCCGCGGTCATCGCGGTAGAGGGTCAAACAGACCACGTCCGACCCTGCTTTGGTCTTGATTGTTTCGTAGTCGACCAGGCGATGGCCATGCATGACGATGCCAGTGCCTGGCAGCTTTGCCCGGCCTGCGTACGCGAAGGACTCGACCGCCTTCAAATAGCCGCCGAGTTCCGACAGAGGTTGAGGCTCGAGGGCGTCGCTGGTCATCACCGCCTCGTCGATCTTGCCCGCGCCGACGGCCCTCAAGGCAGCGATCATCGTTGCTGTTTCCGCCGGGTCGCTATCAGGACGGGGGCCTTCCGCCAAGGGATCCGGCAGTCCTGGAAGATATTTTCTCGTCGCCATTAACACGAAGTCTCTGATAGCTGAGAAGTCGCAATTGGTGAGCACGACCACGCTTACATCGTCGTCCGGGTACTTGACGATGAGTGTGTGAAATCCGGTGCGGTATCCGCCGGCATGGCTTAGCCGCCTGTGACCCAGGAGGGTGCTCATGCCCCAGCCGTACGCGTAGTCCAGCGGGCGGCCAGAATCCGCCGTGGAACCTTCCCAGAGCTTGTTCGGGTTTTTCACGATCTTGCCCTGCTCCAAAGCGATCACCCACCGCCCAAGGTCCCTGGCCGTGGAGAGAACTCCGACGTCCGCCCTCGCGTGCAAGTATTGGCCGAGGTACCAGCCCTTCAAGAGCTGATCCTTCTGCATCCTGTAGCCTTGTGCTCTCTCGGGGACAACGGCCCAATTGTCGATGAACGAGGATTCGGTCATGCCGGCGGGCTTGAATATCCGGTCATCGATGAAGTTAACCAGCGGCTTGCCCGAGACCTTTGCCACGATCATGCCGAGCATCGCGTAACCGGGCGAGCTGTAGTGGAACTCCGAGCCGATTGGCGCGACCGGCTTCATGCCGTAGAAGGACTTCAGGGTGTCCGCATCATTGTCAGGCTGGATCACGTCCGCGCGATAAGGGATGAGGTCGCTGCCCCAGTCCTCGTCCAGCCCCGTGCTCATGGTCAGGAGGTGGCGGAGCTTCAGTGGCTTCCAGGTCTCGGGGATGCCATCCAAGTATTTGCCGACCGGATCCTCGGGATCCAGCTTGCCTTCCTCCATGAGGATGCGAGCCGCGGCGCCGGTGAACATCTTGCTGATCGAGGCGATCTCGAAGCGCGTTCCGTTTGTTGCTTTGGCGTGCCACTCCAAGTCGCCGTAGCCATACGCGCCCAGCCGCTCAATCTTTCCGTGGCGGACGACTGCTAGGGTCAGCCCAGGAATATGCTGCCGGTCCATTTCCTTGCGGATCGCGTTGTCGAGTTGGTCGCCGTAACCTACGCATGGCACGGCAACGGCCATTGCAAGAAGCCAGCAGTAGCGCATGAGATTCATAGTAGCCTCAAGTCGTGGATACGTGCCACGCGGTCCACATAGATAAACTTCGAAGGTCTTGACCTACGAACAAGCCCAGGCCTATATCGCTTCGCTTGCCCCGCGCGGCTGGCGGCTAGGCTTAGACCGGATGCAGGCCTTCGCAGACCGCATCGGCCTGCAGGATGCCCTAGGCGCGCCGGGTGGGCCGCAATTCATCCACGTGGCGGGCACGAACGGCAAGGGCTCCGTCACGGCGTATCTACAGAGCATCCTAGTGGAAGCCGGATACCGCACGGGCGCCTTTTTCAGCCCCTTCGTGTTTGACCCGCGAGAGCGTGTGCAGCTCGGTCGGGAGATGATCTCGAGGGACGACCTGGCCGCACTAACGGAAGAGCTGCAACCTGTAGCGGAGTCGTTCTCGGACACGGCGTTCGGCGGCATCACCGAGTTTGAATTCAAGACCGCGCTAGGGTTTTTATATTGGAAGAGGAAGCAGTGCGAGTGGGTGGCCCTCGAGGTGGGGCTCGGCGGCCGTCTCGACGCGACCAACGTTGTGACCCCCAAAGCGAGCGTGATAGTCAGCATCGGCCTCGATCACACGTCAATCCTCGGAAATACCCTGGAGGAAATCGCTTACGAGAAAGCAGGCGTGATCAAGCCTGGCGTGCCCGTAGTCGTGGGAAAGATGCCCGGCGAAGCAATGCACGTGATCGAGCGTGTGGCGGAGGAGCAAGGCTCTCCAGTTTGGGCATATGGAAGGGAAGTGCACTGGTACCCATGCAACGAAGTGCATACGCCCGCGGGAGTGCACGAGAACCTGCAGCCCGGAATACCAGGCGAGATGCAAGCGCACAATCTTGCCCTGGCGGTTGCCGCGATCGATGCGGTGGGCCTGCGTCCGGACAAACGAGCACTCGAGTCTGGAGCACAATTCGCGTTTGCTCCCGGACGTTTTCAAACGATCGAGTATCGAGAAAGGCGCTTCCTCCTGGACGGCGCGCACAATCCCGATGCGGCGGATGTCTTGGTCGCTGGATTGCGGGATGTCCTGCGCGACCAACAAGTCGTCCTGATCACCAACATGGTCGCCGGCCACGAGCCGCAGTCCTTCTATCGAGAGATCGCGGCGCTTGTGCGCTCCGCGCACGTCGTGCCCATCGACTTCCATCGCGCGCTCCCTGTCCAAGACACCGCTCAGGCTCTCAAGACAATGGCGCCGACGCAGGCACACTCGTCTATCGCGGAGGGCATAGATGCGGCGGTCAAAGAAACCGCCGACGATGACGTGATACTCGTCACCGGGAGCTTCTATCTAGTGGGCGAGGTCGGAAGAGCGCTGGGCGTTACCGGATCGTGACTTCCAGATTTACGTCGCGGATCTCGGGCTTGCGACGGATGAGTTTCACCAGCTCAGGCAGCTCGCTCTGCAGGTCAGTGATTTGGGAACCCTTGACCACCGATAAAATCCCGCGAATGTCGCAATGACCTTTGAACACCCGAATGTCGCACCGGCTGATGTCGATGCCCCTCTTGTTCAAGATGTTCCGCACGGCTTTGGTGCCGCGAACGTCATTCGGGTCCTTCATGGTCTTTTTATCGGGCTTGTAAGTCTGTAGACGTACACAAATTGTAAAAAGAACAAGCCGGGCCCATCGGCCCGGCTTGTATTCGCTACATGTGCGCTAGCTTAAGCGGAACGGGCTCATTCGTCGACCTTCACCCCATCTGCCTTAGCATCCTCCACCGTGATCTTGCGCCGAACCGCGGCATCAGGCGCTCCGGGGAGCTGGTGAGCCGGCTTGAGATGCTCGGCCGCCTCGTGACCCTCCGCCTGCGCCGCCTGCAGCGAGGTGGAGAGCGATCCCTTTTTGGAGAAGTAGATCGAGAAAGCGAGAGCGATCAGCGCGATCAGCGTCACCGTGACCAGCACGTTGTCGTTGAACGGCATGATGACGATCGGCGCGAGAAGCAGCGCGACCAGGTTCATGACCTTGATCAGCGGGTTCAGCGCCGGACCGGCGGTGTCCTTGAATGGATCGCCGACCGTATCGCACACGACTCCCGCCTTGTGAGCTTCCGAACCCTTGCCTCCGTAGAGACCGTCCTCGATCAGCTTCTTGGCGTTGTCCCACATGCCGCCGGAGTTGGCCAGCAGCACGGCCATGAGCTGTCCGCTGAGGATCGCTCCGGCCAAGTATCCGCCAAGCGCCTGTGCCCCCTTCAGGTTGTACATGTGTCCGCCGATCTCCGTCTGCGGCTGTCCGATCGAGAAGCCGAAGGCCACCGCGACCGGCAGAGCGATCGCGAGGATTCCCGGACCGAGGAGCTCCTTCTGCGCGGCCTGCGTGACGATCGCCACACATCGGCCGTAGTCCGGCTTGCTGGTGCCCGCCATGATGCCCGCGTCCGCCTTGAACTGACGGCGTACTTCATTGATGAGCTGGAACGATGCTCGCCCCACCGCGTTGATAGCAAAAGCGGAGAACAGATACGGAGCAGCGCCGCCGATCAAGAGACCCAGGAAGATCTGCGGAACTTCCAACGGCAGGCCGAAGCCTTCCAGCTTCGCGCTCTCCAGATAGGTATGGAAGAGGGCGACTGCAGCAACGACGGCCGTCGCGATGGCGAAGCCCTTGGTAAGCGCTTTTGTCGTGTTGCCCGCCGCATCCAACCGCTGCACGGCCTTGGAGCCGTACTCGTTGTCGTGTCCTTCGCCGGACATCTCGTAAACGCCTTGCGCGTTGTCGGAGATGGGACCGAAGGTGTCCATGGCAAGCACATATCCGGTCGTGGTCAAGAGACCGAGGCCGACTAGTGCGATGCCATAGAAGCTCAACAGGAATGACCCGTAAAGGGCAGGACTGAAGAGAAAGAGCGGCACGAGAAGCGCGATGACGATCGCGAAGACCATGAACACGCTGGACTCCAACGCGTAGGCGAAGCCCTGGATGATCATGGGCGCGGGACCCGCGCTCGAAACGCCGGCGACCTCTTGGACGGGTCGCTTATGAGTCGACACGTAGTAGTCGGTCAAGGCTTCGATGGCGAACGCCATAAGAAGTCCGAACACGATGGCCGCGAGGAACATGTACCAAGGCACGAGGACGTGCGTCACCACGCCTGTCCCGAACTGCATAGGCTGCGGTGATGCCGCCATGTCCTCCGGAGTGGGCGACGTCTTGGCCACGGCTTCCTTGACCATTGCCACAGGCTGCTTGTAATAGGCGGGCAAGGTCTCGGTGTTCTGGAGGTTCATCGGCTTCACATTGCCGTCGACTCCGATTGCCACTTCGCCGGTCGGACCTGCGAAGAGTCTCGCCGGGTACTTCTCGGCGATCGTGACCTTGCCGGATTCAGGACGCTGGTTCTTCAACCAATCGTCCATGTATGCCTGAGTTGCCGGCCCGTACAGAAAGTCCTCTTCTTGGGTCATCGGCTTAGCGTTCTGCCCTGGAGGAGCAGGGAACGTTTGGGTCCGGTGCAGCTTGAAGATTTGGAGGTCCGGTTCTGCCACGACCTCGCGTAGGCTTACAAGAGCCTCGGCGGGACGAGCCTGGAACTCCTGTATGTCCTTGTAGGTCTTGGGAAGTTTCCGGACTGTGTAGTCCATCGCGGGGCCGTTCGAGGTGGCCGTCAGCATCGAGTAGTTCGTAATGTTGGGCATGGCCTTTACGAACTTCTTCACCTGCTCTTCGCCGGTGAGGATCTGCTGGACGATCTGGTCCCGCTGGACGTCGTCGGCAACCATCGGGCTTTTCGGAATGGTCAGGTTCTTATAGGCCGGTTCGTTCTTGAGATCTTTCGCAAGAACCTTATAGGTAGGCACCCCTTTTGCGGTGGCGATCCTTTGCCGCGCGGCGAGGATGTCGCTGTATTGGCGGCCCGCGATCTCGTTGAACGACTCGATGTGATTCGTCTGGATCGGTTTGCCTACGCCACCCATCATCCAGTAGGCGAGGCCGGCGGTGAGCAGGGCGGCCACTGCGGCAGAGCTGTAAAAGCCTGCGCGAATGCGCTTCAGCGGGTCTGCGTCCACGTCGTCCGTGCCCTTGACCGACAAGATCCCGATGATCGAGGCGATGATGCCAACGCCGCGAGCCATAAGCGCGAAGAGCACCAGGCGCATCCAGGTCGGCTGGTCGAAAAGGACCGAAGTTGCGGCGCCCAAGAGGATCGCGGCAACGAGCGTGACTTCGTAGGACTCGAAGATGTCCGCTGCCATACCGGCGCAGTCGCCGACGTTGTCGCCGACGTTGTCCGCGATGACGGCGGGGTTGCGAGGATCGTCCTCGGGGATACCAGCCTCGACCTTACCGACGAGGTCCGCTCCGACGTCAGCTGCCTTGGTAAAGATGCCTCCACCTACGCGCATGAACAGGGCTGCCAGCGATCCGCCGAAGCCGAAGCCTACGAGGATCCGCATGGCGTCTTTGCCGCCGAGCAGGATGATAACCGTGGCGCCTATGAGACCGAGGCCGACCGTAAGAAGACCGGCGACAGCGCCACTGCGAAACGCGACTTCGAGCGCCGCTTTATAGCTCTTCAGAGCCGCGTTGGCGGTGCGCATGTTGGCGTTGACCGCCATGATCATGCCGGCATAGCCCGCAACGTAGGAAGCCGTGACGCCCAAGATAAAGGCCACGCCTATCCATCCGCTGACCGAAGGTCCGTACTGGTTCTTAAATAGGAAGAACAGGCCGATCGTGAGGGCCAGGACGAACCACACCATCGTCTTGACCTGGCGCAGAAGGTAGGCCTGAGCTCCCTCGCGAATAGCAAGACCGACTTCCTGCATCTTTTCGCTGCCCGGCGACGTGGCGAGGACCTGCGCCCTGAGCCAGACCGCCGTCAGGATGGCAACGACGCCAAATGCGAGAGAGATGAACAGGTAGATGTAGTCGTTCTTTTCAAAATGGAGAACGATGTCCCCTTCGCCTGCAGCGAAGGCGATCTGAGGGACTATAAGGGCCAGCGCTGCGGTCAGCAGCGCAGCCATGGCGCGCGGGGTAGCCTGCAGCTTGCGCGCCGCCTCGCTTAGCAACTTCATGTTTAGAGTCAAACCCCCTGGTTTGGACGCTTCCATGCGCTAGCGCACTTGGCCGCCTATTCGTGTTCGGTCGCGCGAGATAATACCCGCCGAGCGGCAGGCGGGCGGCTGGCTGCGGTCCTTGGGTAGCCGGAGTGCAGATCCTCTATGCCGGGTCTGATCCTGGCTCCGGAGCCATGGCAAGTCACAATCCGAAGCGAAGCCGTGAACCGTGCCTATGAGATTTATCCTCTATGTCTCCTTCGCTCAAGTGGCGGTGTTTCTTTCCTCTCTTGAGCACCCATTCAATGAGTGGACAGACGAACACGTCGCGCAAGGCTTTTCGTGGCGGAAGGGGAGCGTCTCCTTCCGAACCCTAGAGGAGGCGGGTGACTACGCCATCACAGTGAATATCCTAGAGGAGTTGCCGGAAGTCTCTCTGGGCGCGAATCGCGTTATCGAGGTGCCGTTCGAAGTTCCTGAAGGTGCGTCGGTAGAGATTGCTAGCATTTCGGACAGCAACATCGTAGACGTTCCAGGGGCCCGGTACATCCTTCGATACGAGGCGTTTCCGGCCGAGGGTGATACAGATCCGAGCATAAGCCTTATCTTTGCCAAGAGCGACTCGCCTCGTTTTCGTGTTTGCGTTGCCGACG
>JAXDKF010000322.1:0-7847 GCA_034667265.1 Fimbriimonadaceae bacterium | reverse complement strand
CGGATCGGGTTCTCCACCTGCGTGGCTTCGCTATTTGCGCGGTCTTAAGAAGCACTTCACGCGGGCCGGAGAGGCCCCAGCGCCAGGTGCCTCAACACCTCAATACCCTTTCTCAGTGCATTTCCCGATCACCCAGCAGCGTCTGGATGTACGCGATCTGGCCAAGGTGGTACGTGAAGTTCCAGCGCGGGTAGTCCATCATCTCCGGCATCGTGAAGTCGCGCCCGCCGTCGTAGGGAAGCCACTTCGTTTCCTTCAGCCGCTCGTCGGGCATGGATTTGTAAAGCTCGAACAACTTCTCCAGACGCTTGTTGCATTCGGCCTCGCAAGCCTCGACCGTCGTCCAGCCTTCCTGCTCCTTCTTCATAGCCGCCATCGCGTCCTCGTTCCACTCTGGCTGTTTGTCTCCCTGGACTATTTGGTAGGCCCAAGTGGGGCACATCGCCAGCTCGCGGCAGATGTCCAGCGCCGAGCGGCCCTCGTCCATGGGCTTCCAATCCAGCTTGTCCGCAGGGAGGGCCTTCGCGTAGCGGAAGGGATCCTTCGCGGCAGCGCGAGTCGTGTCGACGATGTGGTCCTGCAATCTAATTCCGATCTCTCCAGCAATAGTAGACATACAGATACTATATTGGATCGCGCAACCGGATGGCAAGAGGCGGCGGAAGTTTTTTCAGCGACAGCCGTCGAACGACAGGCATCGGGCGCTTGTGGCGAAGCCCTACGAAGACAAACCACCAACCACCAACCACCAAGGACCAACGATGAACGGCAATCGAGAGTAATCTCCTCCCGTGGCGAACCCGATCACGATGACCCCGAGGGGTCTCCAAGTCCCTGACGATCCCATCCTCCCGTACATCGAAGGCGATGGCACCGGACCCGACATCTGGCGCGCGAGCGTTCACGTCTTCGACGCAGGCGTCGAGAAAGCCTACGGCGGCAAGCGCAAGATCGAGTGGAAGGAAGTCCTCGCGGGCGAGAAAGCTTTCAAGCAGACCGGCAACTGGCTTCCCGATGAGACTCTCGCCGCCTTCAACCAATATCTTGTGGGCATCAAGGGCCCGCTCACCACGCCGGTCGGCGGCGGCATCCGATCGCTCAACGTCGCGCTGCGGCAAATGCTCGATCTCTACGTCTGCTTGAGGCCCGTCCGGTGGTTCAAAGGAGTGCCCAGCCCAGTCAAGGAGCCGCAGAACGTCGACATGGTGATCTTCCGCGAGAACACCGAAGACATCTACGCGGGCATCGAGTTCCAGGCCGGTACCGACGACGCGCGCAAGTTCGGCGCTTTGCTCAAAGAGCACTTTCCGGATCGATTCAAGAAGGTCCGATTCCCTGACAACGCGGGATATGGCATCAAGCCTATGTCCCAGGAGGGAACGTATCGGCTAGTCACCGCGGCTATCGAGTACGCGATTCAGTACAAGCGCAAGAGCCTGAGCCTTGTACACAAGGGCAACATCATGAAGTTCACGGAAGGCGCCTTCCGCGATTGGGGCTATCAGCTTGCAAAGGAGAAGTACGGCGCGGTCGATTACGAAGGCGGCCCGTGGCAGATCCTGGAGGCTGAAGGTCTGATCATCAAAGACGTCATCGCGGACAACTTCCTCCAGCAGATCCTGCTACGGCCGAAGGAGTACGACGTCGTCGCCACGCCCAACCTCAACGGCGATTACATCTCCGATGCCCTGGCGGCGCAGGTTGGCGGCATCGGCATCGCGCCCGGCGGGAACGTCAACTACATGACCGGCCACGCGATCTTCGAGGCCACGCACGGCACCGCTCCGAAGTACGCGGGCCTCGACAAGGTCAATCCATCGTCGGTGATCCTCAGCGGCGAGATGATGTTCCGCTACATGGGCTGGACCGAGGTCGCCGACATGATCATCAAAGGCGTCGAGGGCGCGATCGCATCGAAGCGCGTGACTTACGATTTCGCGAGGCTAATGGACGGCGCGACCGAGATCAAGTGCAGTGAGTTCGGCCAGAACATCATCGACCACATGTAGTGGGGAAGCGTAGAGCGTAAAGCGTAAAGCGTAAAGGGGAATCCGCCAGCGGAATTCCGATCTCAACGCTAAACGTCCCAGGACTCGCATGAGAACACAGGCTCTGCGCACGAGGCGGTGAGCGAAGGCGCGGATCGGCTAGGGCTTCCCGCTCGTTTTTTGCCGGCGCGATTTGCGGGCCAAGTAGCTTTGTTCAGCGACTAGCGTCGGGAACTCGTAATAGGTTTCCAACCCCACTCGCTTGGCCACCACGACGCCACCCTCGTCTTGGAAGAACTCGTACCAAGGACTGTCGCCGTCACCTCGCCCGTATGACGCAAAACCGCGCCTCAGGGAAAGCTCCTCGCGAATTGCTTTATGGCGGATTCTTGTTGGAGGAAGATCGATAAGTCCTGCAAGGCCCTTTCCGTTGTAAGCCGGGCCGCCCGCAGGTTGTCGCCATTCTATAGACCAAAGCGCGGACCGCTTACCTCTAAGCATTCCGTAGCAGACCAGATCACGGTAACTGAGGTTCTGCTCCATGTTCATTCCAGTGGCCGGCCCTACGTCGGTGGCATAGAGGCGGTCGGCTCGTCCTGCTGGAAAGTAGAACCACTCGGAAATGATCTTTAAAGTGTTGCTTGTCCAAGGTTTCGAGCTCGCATCTGCCAACCTCAATGTGATACGTGCCTCTGGCCGACCGGCAGCAAACTTGAATAGCTTTTTCCTTGTGACTGCTAACGGGTCAATTCCGCGGACAACGTCGGCCCGGTCCGGATCATCACCCAGCTGGGCAAGCAGTAGCACCGCGACCAACAACACTAGATCATTATCCGCCGGCAGGGCCAAGCAGCAGGCAAATGATCCACTGCAGCAAGAACTCTGAGCCTCAGGAGCTCGGGCTCCAGAGTTTCCGTGCTTCGCGTACATGGCTCCTGAGGCATGGTCGCGAGCTATTTGGAACCAGTCGGCGGCGTCCAATTCTTCGGCGGCGTGAGCCAGGCCTTGCGCAACGCAACCGCCTCCGGAGTAGCGCCCGCGAGCTCCCCTACGACCCAGACTTTGCGCGTCGCCCCGACGGGCGTGACGTCCACCTGCAGCGGATCGGCCGTGCCTTCTCGCTTGACCGTCACATGGATCACCTTCCCAATCTCAGGACTGTTCAGCGTGCTGCCGTACAACGTAAACACATCGGACATCGACATGCCCGCGAAGAGCTGGCCGTTGATTCCGACGATCAAGTCGCCTTCCTTCAGACCGGGCACGCTCGCTTGCGGCTCTCGCACGTCGATGCCCATCTTCTCCCGGTTCGGTACCGTGCGGAAGCCGAGCGTGGCGTACTGCTCGTCCTTGTTCTCCAACTTCAATCCGACTTTTCCTAACGCATCCTCCACCGGCAGCTCGCCAGGATGCATCACGATCTGGTCGTAGTACGTGCCAAGCGCGGGACCGGCAACTCTCACCAGCTCCGCACGGATGCCGTCTTCCGGAAATCCTTCCTTCGCATGCCCGTACTTCTTGTAAAGCGCTCGGGCGACATCGTCGAGCGACTTCCTGTTGTTGGTCTGCGTGCGGATCGCCATATCTAGACACAGCCCCGCGAGCCAGCCCGTGTTGTAGTAGTTCACGTCGTATCCGCTGCTGTTGCCACGTCCGTTGTTGGCTTCGCGGACTCGGAAGCTCGAGTCGTAGGGGCTCGTTGTAAGCCGCTTTTCATTGCTCCGAGTCGTAGACACGTTGCCTGCGAGCACTTTGTAGAAACGTGCGTCGTCCGTCCAGCCATATCTCCTCAGTAGCAGATGGGCGTAGTAGTCGGTCACTCCCTCGAGCCACCAAAGCGCACCGGTCTGCGGAAGCTCTTGATAGTTGAACGGCCCCAGCGGCTTGGATCGAATCCGCTTCACGTTCCAGAGGTGGAAGAACTCGTGCGAGAGCACTCCGTCTGTCCCTGGTCCAAAGCCTGTGGCCAGACCGATCTGCGTGCTGCTCAGATGCTCCAGGCCCCATCCGCCGTCTGGTCTGGGGAAGGCGAGAACGTGCCAAACGTAGCGATCGTACGGCGCATCGCCCCAGAAGTTGGTCTCCATCGCGGAGATGAACTTGGTGACGCGCTGAAGCTTGTCTTTATCGACCTTTGAAACGGCATCCGGCGCGCCTCTCAAGGCGATGAAATGCTGTCGCCCCGCGACCATGTAGCCGTCCGCGTAGTACTTGCCGGCGGAGACTGGATTGTCCGCCAACACATCGTAGGTCGGCGCAAGGAATGTCTTGGAGGTCGAGATCGTCGTCGTGTGCGTGTGTCCGTCTTTATCGATCTCGGTGACCTTGGAACCAGGTTCCCCTGGCGCGGGGTTGAGGCCAATCGCGATGGGCCAGCCGTCCGGCACGTCCACGGTCAGGCGGCACTTCTCCTGCGTTCGACCCACCACGTAGAGGTAAGTCTCCGGCCCCGAGTAGTGGAGAACCTCGTTGCTGTAATCGGGCTTCACGGAGTAAGTCACGGTGACCTCGCCGATTGGTGGATTCGCGACGCGCCAGGTGCTGAAGTCCGGGTGGTCCACGGTCAACGCGACGCCTTTCTCGTCCTTAGCGGTGAGGTCGGCAACGGCCTTGCCGGGGTCGCCGTAGCCGTACGATCCGGGCTCCCAGCGTGGCATTTGGAACGCGATCTCCTTCTCCGCCTTGTTCAGGGGCACGGTCATCGTCACGACGAGTGCTTCCTTTTCGAAATTGGGGTGAACGACGTACTGGATCTCGGCGGGTGAGAAAGCAGCGGCCGAGAGAACGGCAGAGCAAGCGGCGAGCCGCAAGACAAGCGAGTGGGCGTGGGGCCTCATACCGGCAAGATTAGCCTATAGGCAGGACGTGAAAAATGCAGAGCGCCCGTTCTCTTCCGAGATCGGGCGCTCTCTGTTCGCTCACTTCTCCTCGAACTACCCCAATTGACGGGCATCGTTTTGGCCGGGTTCCTAAAGCTGGCCGGTGACGGGATTCAGGATTCAGGATTCGGGATTCAGGATTCAAGATGCAGGGTTCAGGATTCAAGATGCAGGGTTCAGGATGCTAGATGGGCGATGGGGAACCCGGGCGCAGGATAAACCTGCGGCTGCGTCCGAAATTTCGCGTTCCGAGTTCCGAGATTGGAGATCCTCCATCTTGCATCCTGGATCTTGGATCCTGTATCTCCCTAATCAGGAATCTCGACGTGCTTCTCGCGGACGATTATGGTCTGTTCCGGGCCCTCGATAGGCACGACCGCATGCCCTTCGACATCCATCGCGGCCGGATCTACCACCACAGCGCGCTGCTCCTCCACGATGGTCGCGCTTCGAGCCAGTCCCGTTACCGGATCCGTCACGATCGCGGGTTCCTCGTTGACGACCGTGGAATGACCCACGGTCTGGTGGTACATCCCGGCGCTGTCGGGAACGAGCTCAATGTTGGGCGGCAGAGTCGTCACTCCGGCGGCCGGAGCCATGGGCGGCACCACATACTCTGCGCCGATCGTTGGATCGACAGCTACCGGTACCACAGGCTGCGTCGTGACCACGCCGGAACTCGGATCGATCATCTCGATCATCGGCCCGGGAGCCACAATGTCTTCCTCGACCACTCGCGCCGTAGGAACTGCCGGCGTTGCGAAAGCCACCGGCGCGATTTCCGGATTGTCAGATTGCACAACCAGCGGCTCATCTGGCTGGATGGCAGTTCCCTCAGAAAGCATTCGAGGCGCGTTCACGGTCGCCACGTTGGTAGCGCCATATTTAGCCATGACGGCCTCCGCTTCCTCCGCCGTCAGTGAACCTGTCGGGACCGCGATGGCCAAGATGGAGCCGCCGTCGAGGAACGACTTATTGTAATGGACCACCACGTCGTCCGGCACGCCTTGGTCCGCGAGGTATCCCGCCACTCCGCCTGCCGCGGCACCGGCAATCGCTGTGCCCGTACCGGCCATGACTGCGGTCGCGAGGGCGCCCCCACCCACGACGATGCCGACCCCCGGAATGAAGAGAGAAGCGAGAACCGCAAGCGCGCCAATTCCGAAGCCAGCGGCAGCCCCCTTTACCGTACCGGCTGCCACGTCGGCGGATGTGGTCGTCGAGATGCCAGTCTTCGCGGAATGCTCGGCCTTCACGGTTTCACTCGTTTCTCCAACCGGCTGACCGCCTGCGGTTCGCTCATTGCTGAGAAGGCTGATATCGTCGGGTTGAGCGCCATTATCGAGGAGGGCGCCGGCTGCGCGCTCAGCGGCTGCGGCGTCTACGAACGAACCATATAGGGTGGACATTTTCTTTGCTCCATGTTCGGGCGCGCGTACAGATGCGTTGCAACCCGTCTGCATGTAGTGACTGTGCCGCTTGGCGGCAGTTCCGCCTGCCCGCTTCCAGCGGCAATAAGGCGGACAGGAAAACATGCTTAACGGCTAAAACGCAAGGCTGGGACCCGCGCCTTGCACGGCCAATCGGTCCAAGGACTCGGCGTGGAGAGATGGGCACTCGAATGAACGCGGGTTATTACCTCTCTACAGTTTTTCGGGTCTACACCCCATTTGAACAGCCGCCCGCCAGCGCTCGTCCGCAATTCGGGAAAGGCGGCGATACAGCCCGTCTTTTAACGGTGTCTGCAATGCAGCGTAAAATGTCACTACTTGTAAGGAGGCTTTCTAAGATGGCGCATCATGACGACGATGACCGAAGTGTTTTGATCTACATGCTGGCCGGTGTAGGTCTGGGGGCGATTATTGGAGCGGCCGCGGGCCTGCTCTTCGCGCCTAAGGCCGGCACGGAGATCCGCGAAGATCTCGCAGGTCGGTTCAAAGAGATCAAGGGCAAGACCGAAGAGTGGATCAGCGAGCAGCGCGCAAAAAGAGCTGTGAGCGATGCCGCTGAAGAGCTGGGCGTCTAAACTCGGCTAAACATGATCGGCTGGAGAATCCTGCTATGGGCGGTCCTCGTGTTGACCGCCCTTCTATTCCTGTATTTGGTTCGCGGGATTCTTCCGCCGTTCATCATCGCCTTCATCATCGCTTCGCTCCTGGAGCCGGCGATCCGCAAGCTGCGGCTGCGAGGGATGTCGCGCCGACTCGCCGTTGGAATTGTTACGACGGTCTTCTTTGTGGGCGTGCTTGGCATCGGGTTCCTGATCGGCCCGAAAGTCGGTAGCCAGGTCTCCGAGCTGCAAAACAGCGTTACCACCGTTGTCAGCAACCTCGAGCAAGGGACCCAGAACGATAACTTTTTCGTGCGCTGGCGGCCTTCCTTGCAGACTCAGGCCAAGGCTGGTCCAGGCCCCGTGGATCGGATACTGAGTCCCTTTCGCGGTGTATTGGACAGGCTGGGAGTGCCGTCCACACAGGCGGCGGTCATGAAGCAATATCTGCCGCCGTTGCGCAAGAACTTGGCGCCGCTCATCGAAAACGCGGTGGGCTCTTTCCTCGGCATCCTGAAGTACGTACCGGAGCTGCTGCTCCAGCTCATCCTCATCCCGATCCTCGTGGTCATGATGCTGATGGACATGGAGGACTTGAAACGCCGCGCGCCGAAATATATTCCGCCGGCGCTCCGCACGAGCACCATGCGCTTGTTCGAGGACATCGGCGACGTCTTTACGCGATATCTACGAGGCGTTGCCAGCGTGACCCTGCTCTACATGGTTTGCGCGGCCCTGCTCTTTCTGGCGATGGGCGTGCCCTACGCGATCCTGGTCGCGATAGGTTTTAGCGCACTGTATTTGATCCCTTACATCGGGAACGTCATCGCCTATTTCATCCTATTTTTGCTCGTGGGTTTGAGCGGGACGACGGGCTACTTCCTGCATTTCTCGAATCCGTGGGTGTATGCGGTCCTCGTGACCATCATG
>JAXDKF010000321.1:0-3179 GCA_034667265.1 Fimbriimonadaceae bacterium | reverse complement strand
CCACTTCATCTTGAAGTTGCCGGTCGTGGAGGGCGCCTTGCAAATGAACGTGAAGGTCTTGTCCTGACCCTTGACGATGGACTCCGCCGATCCCAAGGGAACGGAAGAAACGCCCCAGGTCGAATAGCCCGTTCCGGTCACCGGCACGAGACTGTAGTCCGGATTGGTCCAGGTGTTAGAACCTACGTTTCGCATCTTGATCGTGACCGTGAAATTGGAGCCCACCTTGACGGAGGTCGGCACAGTCTGCGAAATGTATCGATTTGAGTCGGGCAGCAGCGTTACCGTGATAGGCACATTGACCGACGTGTCTCCAAAGAAGCTCAGGCTGCTGCGCATCCGCCACTGGAAGTTGAAGGTCCCGCTGTTCAAGGGCGCCGTGACTTTAAAGCTGAGCGTCGCGTTCTGGTCTTTCGAGATGGAATCGCTGAAGACCATCTCGACCCTGTTGAATCCCCACGTCTTGTTGTCGACAGGGTTTTGCGAGCCTATCTTGTAACCCTCGGCCTTGCTCCAAACCGTGTTGCCTGTGTTTTGGAACGTGAGGCGTACATCGTAAGGCATGCCCGCCATCATCGAGGTGGGAGCCGCCTGATCTACGAAGCCGGCGTTGTCGGTCAGCCCGTACTTGACGACGTTAATATCGTAGGCGGAGCTGGGTCCCACGGACGAGCCGGCCATGTACGCGTTGCCGCGAGAATCGACGCCGAAGCCACTTGGAAGGTTGTCTGGGTTTGGCCCGGCAGGGTAGATCGCGCCGCCGTTGTAGATCACGTCTCCAGAGGTTGGCCAGATGCGTACTCCGGTTGGAGCGAGCTTCACCACGCCGTATGCAGTCTTACCGCTCGCCTCCTGGACGGAGCCTGCGACGAGCAGAGATCCCCACTGATCCGGCTGTACCCATCGAGCCACATCGGATCCGGCTCCTGGGCCATCGTAAATAGCCGACCAGATGAAGATGCCGGTGTTCGAATACCTGTTGACGAAGAAGTCCTGGTTGCCCGGCGACGTAAATGCCGAACCCGCCACGACGACCCTGGACCATGGATCCATGGTGATCGTGTTAAAGCTCTCGCCGAAATAGCCGGATGCCGCGCTCGTTTGGATCCAGGTCTGCGCTCCAGCGGAATTGTATGCGCCCACCCATCCGTGGTTCGTCCCGCTGAAATCGGAGTATCCGGACACGTAGACGAAGCCTGAGCCATCGATCATCATCGCAGTTGCCGATCCGGAGGCGCCTCCTAAGACGTCGATGAACTGGCCCCAAGCGATGCCGCCCGAGCTATCTATCCTAAAGATTCCTGGAGCCCGGAAGGCGCCATTCCAAAATTCGCCCGAAAGATAGGCTCCGCCCGAGAGGTCCGTTACGATGCCCGATGGCACGTCCGTGCCTCCCTCGACAAGGCCTGGGATCGAGACGTCCCACACCAATCCGCCCGTGCTGTTGATCCGGATCGACCTTGCGTAGCCGCCCGATGTGCCGGCGACGAAAAGTGACCCGTCCGAACCGGCTGTCATGGCCGTTGCGCGAAATCCGCCCGCGATGGGGCCGTAGGTGTAAACCGCGTTGCTGCTGGAGTCGTATCGCCGGATATAGCCGAGCAGCGATCCGGCCGCCGAGTTATAAAGCGAATACGCGATGCCCGCGCCGCCGGATGGCATCAAAGTCAGCGCCTCTGCTCGGTCAGCGCCGGTATTCGCAATCGTGCGGGTCCAACCGATCGAGCCTGTCGTCGAGATCTTGCAAAGCACAACCTCGGCGCCGCTCGACTTGGTGACTTCGCCCAGCACGTAGGTATTGCCGCTTGGATCGGTGCGCGAGCCGACCGCCCGGTCGGTCGGGCTGCCTAGATCGCGATAGGCGGTCCAGAGCTGGAGCGATTGGGCAGGGGCCAAAACGGGGGTAAGCGCGAGTCCGGCCAAGGCGACGCACACGGCGGTCCGCTTGGTGGACTGGAGCTGAAAAAAAGCGCTCTCCGCAATGCGCGCACGTACGCGCGCAAGAAAACACAGCACAGGAGCATTATGAGGGCGAACTCCGTTCCAGTGTTCCCAGGCTCGCGCATCCCCGCACAAATCTAAGTAGTTGTGCTAGGTTCGCGAAGCTTGCCCGACTCGGTTGGCGGTCTAGGCCAAGTATGTTGCGATGCCTGCTGTGGTTGGAACCGGCGGGCTGCCAACCTGGTTTGGCGTAGCAGGCATGCAGTCGCAAAAGGGGATTTCGCGCCGCAGACTGCTGAAGGTCGCCGCATGCGGCGCCGTTGCAGTAGCGCTGGAAGCAATTGTCCGCGAGCCGAACCGCCTGAAGTTTGAGCGCTGTGAGGTCGCCATCAAGGATTTGGCGCCCGAATTCGATGGGTACAGGATTGCCCTGCTCTCCGACGTGCATTATCCGCACTGCATCTCAACAGCCTTCATTCAGCGTGCCATACACCTGGCGAACGCCTTCAAGCCAGACCTCATAGCAATGCCCGGGGACTTCGTCGACGAGAAGGGCTCCGCAACGGTGCCGAGCCTCGCAGGTTTGTTCGACGATGCTCGCGCTACGGATGGGGTCTTCGGCGTGCTTGGCAATCACGATCATTGGCTGGATGCGGAAGGCACTCGCCGCGAGCTGGCGAAGAGCACGCCTATCCGGCTCATAGAAAACACTCATGTGATGATCGAGAGGGGCGCGGGCGCACTCGCGATCGGCGGCGTCGGCGATCTGTGGGAAGGCGAGGTCGATCCGGAGTGTGCTTTTCTCGGAGTTGCCCCTGATGTGCCCCGAATCCTTCTTTCGCACAATCCCGATCTGGCTGAGGAAATGACCGCGCCCGTTCGCGTCGATCTGCAACTGTCGGGTCACACGCACGGTGGATCGGTGCGGCTTCCGTTCGGCTACGCGCCATGCATGCCGAGCAAATACGGTCAGAAGTTCAGGGAGGGCCTTGTTCAGGGGAAGAGCCACCGCGTCTACGTGACGAGAGGTCTCGTGAGTCTTTGGCACATGCGGTTCATGTGCCCGCCTGACGTGACCGGCATTACCCTACGCCGGGCCATTTCTTAGCCGGCGTGGGGCCACGGATGCATAAGCGCCAACCCCAGCAGGGACACGGCAAAGTACGTCGCCAGGGTCGCCGCTCCCGCGTAATCCTTGGCGAAGCGCTGGCCCGCAAATAGCATCACTAGCGAGAGGC
>JAXDKF010000320.1:0-3755 GCA_034667265.1 Fimbriimonadaceae bacterium | reverse complement strand
GCGGGCACGAGGATCGCGGTTTGCACTTCGATCTTCTGTGCGGGCTTGAGCGATATGTCAAGAGGTTCGACAGAGCCCTTGCGGACGACCTCGCCGATTCCCGGACGGTTCTCGTTGTCCTGGTCGACGGCAGTGAACTTCAGGGTGCCGTTGTTGAAGCCGGTCTCGGTCTTGGTCGGGTTCTGGATGGTGAGCGTCAAGACCAGCATTTTCTGGGTCTTGCTGGGCGCGTGGGTATACCCTCCGATATTCATCCGCTCAACGGTGAACTTGGCCTCCGTGAGAGTGATGTTCACCGGCTCGGTGGCGCCGATCGTGTAGGTGACGTTGATCTTGCCATCGTCCCCGGCGAGCTGCGTGGTGCCTTGGACGATTCGGGGCTTCGGCTTGGGTTTGCCCTGTGCGCCCGCGTGAGTGGCGATGGCGCATAGAGCGACCAGGGATCCCTG
Source organism: Fimbriimonadaceae bacterium (assembly GCA_034667265.1). Taxonomy (GTDB): domain Bacteria; phylum Armatimonadota; class Fimbriimonadia; order Fimbriimonadales; family Fimbriimonadaceae; genus JANYLD01. Next base: position 3,306 of record JAXDKF010000320.1, on the reverse strand, counting down.
AATAAGAACGTCGCGAAACTTCATTGACCTCTCCTCCCCCAAAACCCGCGAAAGGCCCGGCGAAAATGCCGGGTGCGGGACTGCTTAGAACTAGTTTGCCTCAAACGAACCTATTTGAGTAGATCGCTTGAGCCAAAAAGACGTGAGGCTGCGGTTTCGATTACTTCTGGCGTCGTCGGCGAAGGGCCAGCCCAAGAGCGCCGATACCGATGCTCAGCATCGTCGCGGGCTCGGGCACGGCTGTCGAGTTGATCTTGACCGAGAAGTAGTTGTTGATGTCCGACCTGCCGTTCTCCGGGTCCATCCAGATGAAGTGCGCGTTGTCGTTGATGGCGGCGAAATTGCCCCAAGGGCTGGTGCCGTCCGGGCCGAGATCGACGGGCGCCGTGTAGGCGTTGCCGAAGCCGGTCAGGTTGCCCTTCCACTCCGTGGCGTTCGTGTCCAGATGGGTTGTGGCGTTCTCGAACAAGTAGCCAGGGGCCAGATCGAACGAGCCGATGAACATCGACGGGCCGCCGCCATTCCAAGCCACGATATGCAGGTAATTCGCGACTCCGGGCACGAGGGCCGAGCTGAAGGTAACGGGCGAACCCCAGTCGCTGCCAGAAGCCACCGCTGTGCCGAGGACGGAATCGTCAACGCTGAGGTAGGCGATGAAGTTGTTGTCGGAGGTCAGCGTCCCCGATATGCCGCTGATCGCAACGCCCGCAAAAGCGCTCGAGGCGGCAAGCAAGCTCCCCAATGAAACAAAAAAGGTCAACGTCAAGCGTCGCATGTGAACAGAGTAACTCGGCCAGGGGAGAAACATCCACAAAATTGCCGTGGAACTGGCAATTTTACGTGCCCTTTCGATAGGTGGGTTGGGGCCGTATCAAGGTGGTACGCTCGTGAGCCCCACGCCCCATGAGTCTCACGCCTGAACCGATGGTCATTCTTGGAACGTTCCGTAGCGGAACGTCCGCGGTCGCAACGGCTCTAGGCCACCTAGGCGTTTTCTTTGGCGAGGAAAAGGAGTTCCAGCCGGCCGATGAATTCAATCAGGGCGGCTACTTTGAGATCCGCGATTTCCAGAGCTTGAACAGCAAGATCCTCGCCGCGTACGGTATGAACTTCTATCAGCTCGACCGGCTGCCGGAGGACTGGCGAGACACTCCCGGCGTCACCACGCTCATTGGAGAGATCCGGGGGCTGCTTAATCGAAAGTTCGGTGGCAAGGAGCGCTGGGGCTGGAAGGAGCCCGCGACCACCGTCCTTATGCCTCTTTATAAGGAGGCGCTGGCAGCCGAAGGGGTCACAGCGCCGCGCTACCCGATCTGCGTGAGGCATCCGCTCAGCGTTGCCGCATCCCAAAATGCGCGGCAATCCAAGTGGGGCTACAAAGAGCCTGGCAAGGGCGAGATCGCTCCGGTGGAGGACCGCACGGTTGGCCTTTGGGTGCATTACACGCTCTCGGGATTGCGCGAGACCAGGGGCGGCTACCGGCAGGTCATCTGGTACGAGGATTTCTTGCAGAACCCGCGGGCGGATCTGGAGAGACTTACGCGAGACCTGAAGACCTGGCAGCCGACCGAAGAGCAAATGAAAGCCGCGGCCTCCTCCGTTAAACCCGAGTGGAGTCACAGCCGCTTTACCGTCGATGACCTTCGCGAGTGGCCGGAAGTCGTGGGCCGCACCTACGACGTTTCCATGCGCGCGTACAAGGACCCCGATGGGTTCATGGCGGGGAAGTTCGACGCGGAAGTCGATGAGCTTTGGGACGAATGGGGCACGGTCAGCAAGATGGCGCGTCCGATTCAGCTCCCCGCCGGTCAGATGATCTTCACCTGGATGGAGCGCGGCCGGCAAAACGAACATGCGGAAAGGTACAGCCCGACGGGTACGTGGCAGACATTTAGGGGCGCTGTGCCGGTGCCGCAAGCGGTCGACGTCGTTCTCGATCCGTATCAAACGCCGTGTCAGATATGGATCCGCAAAGCCGTATGGCACACGGGCAACAGCGAAAGACGCGCCATCCTGGGACCCGGACCAAACGGCGCCCTGGATGATCTGTTCGGAATGAAGCGCCTGACGATCTTTGGCCCGCACGCCCTGATGGTGCAGGGAGCTCCCGGCGCCGGACCTATAGAATTCGAGATGGAGTTCAAGGTGATCACTGGCCAAGCCGTGCTCAACGACCTGGTGAACATGCTGCGGGCTCGCCTCGAGCAGACCCGCCGGGCAACGGCTTCTCCATACGGCATGGGCCGGCGCAAATAGATTAGCGGTCGATCTCGCCGAGCACGATGTCGATCGATCCGATGATCGCGATAACGTCCGCGATGAGCCGCCCGATCGCGAGCACTTCCAGCGATTTCAAATTCATGAACGATGACGGCCGCTCGTGCCATCGATAGGGACGGTTGCTGCCGTCGCTCACGATGTAGAAGCCCAGCTCACCTTTGGAACCTTCCACCGCGGCATAGGCTTCGCCTACAGGAGGGTGATAGCCCTCCGTCCAAAGCTTGAAGTGGTGGATGAGCGATTCCATCGACGTGTCCAGCTCTTCTCTGGGTGGCGGCGCGATCTTTCGGTCGCTGGTGTTCCAAGGCCCTTCTGGTAGTCCGTCGATCGCTTGTTGAAGGATCGCGCAGCTCTCGCGCATCTCGGCGAGGCGGACCAGGAAACGGTCATAGACATCGCCGCGCTCGCCGATGGGGATGCGGAAATCGAACTCGTCATAGCAGGAGTACGGATTGCTCTTGCGCAGATCGAACGGCACGGCGCTGCCCCGGGCGATGGGGCCTGAACATCCCATCTCTAACGCTTGTCGTGGGGTGAGAACGCCGACGTCGTAGGTGCGCTCCTTCCAGATCGGATTCTCCACGAGGAGGTTCTCGACGACCTGCAGCTCTTCGGGAAACTCGACGAGGAAGGCCCGAAGCTTCTGCTCGAAGCCTTCCGGGATGTCTCCGCGCAAACCTCCAGGCACGATCCAGCTCGGCATCATGCGCACGCCGGAGAACACCTCGAACATATCGAGGATGTTTTCGCGCTGCTGCATGATGTAAAAGAACGGCGTCATGGCGCCAAGGTCCAGGCCGTGGGTTCCGAGCCACACGCAATGGCTGGCGATCCGGCTCAACTCCGCGAGGATCACCCTTAAGTAGGAGCCGCGCCGGGGGATCTCGCATCCCAGCAGCTTCTCGACCGCGAGGGCATGGGCAAGGTTGTTGCCGTTCGCGTTGAGATAGTCCATGCGGTCGGTCATCACTACGCACTTGTGGTACTGCTGGTACTCGGCCTCTTTTTCCATGCCGGTGTGCAGGT
>JAXDKF010000319.1:0-10930 GCA_034667265.1 Fimbriimonadaceae bacterium | reverse complement strand
CAGCGGCAAGCAGGCGATGACAAGCACGTTCTATGTCGAGAAGGTGCGGGGCGGCAATAACTTGGCTTTTCTCGACGGTCATGTGAAGTTCATGACGGACGTGCGATTGGCGGCCGGGACCGACTATGTGACGGCCACGCCAAGAGGAGAGGCCAACGCCGCAGGCGCCGTGATCACGGACAAGAAAAAGTATTTGTGGAACCTGGATGACAATTATTACGGGCTTTACTGAGTTTGTAAAACTTCTGTGACGTCCGGATGGCCTGGTTTATCCAAATCACTGTCGCTTCCAAAGTTCCGCGCTCTTCACCACGGCGCACGGGATCACCTCTCGCTCGAATCGCGACTGCGGTTCCGGTGGTGGAAGAGACCACTCGAATAGGGGCGTCCGCTCACTGCGGGCGCCCTAGCTACCCAGCTCCTAACGGATTGAACGTGATGGTGCAGTAGGTGTGGTAACCCTCTGGCTGCCAAAAGTCTGCGACGTACCGCATCCCTCCATCCTCTAGAGGAGTAAAGACGCTCCGCACTCGCTGTAGTCCCCAGGGCATGGGCCAGGGATCGCTGACCATAACGAGGCGGTCGTCTTCGAGATTGCCTTCCATGTACATAGGCTCTTCTTTCGAAGCACAGAACACCCAAGTCCGATAGCATTGCTGCTTATCGCTCCACGTAGTTAACGCCCGATAGGTATCTATGCCAAACCCAGGCATCTCGCAAAAGAAATCTATCTTCAAGAAGCGCTCACAGTCTTCGCGAGTACCGGAATAGATGGCGGGACATTGAACCGTGGGAAGCCCAGGAGGATGCAAGATTTGGATTCCCGTGCTCTCACCAAGCAGGAAATCAAGCCTTCTGAGTTGTACCACTGGGATCGTTCGCGTAAAGAGATCTGGCATGCCTGACGGCATTGTACAAAAATCGGGCTTCAATCGGAAGGCACAAATCCAAAAATGCCTAATGCCCAGCAATAGCCGGGCATTAGGTAACTACGTGAACTAGTCAAATAGTTCTACTGACTTAGGACGGCTCGCTTTTCGATCTTCACCGACTTGACCACCGCAGGGTTCTCCGGCAAAGGATTGTCTCGCTCGTCCTTCTTGAGATTCACGATCTTGTCGGCCACGTCCATGCCTTCGATTACCCGGCCGAACACGGTGTAGTTCTTGTCAAGGAAAGGCGAATCCTTGACTACAATAAAGAACTGGCTGCCGGCCGAATCAGGGTCTTGCGAGCGGGCCATGCTGACGATTCCGCGGGTGTGCGAGACGTCGTTAAACTCGGCCTTGATCTTGTAGCCCGGATCGCCGGTACCGTCATTGGAGCGGTCGTCGTCCTTGCTGTTCGGATCGCCCCCTTGAATCATGAAGCCGGGGATGACTCGATGGAACTTGGTGCCGTCATAGAATCCCTTCTTGGCGAGCTTCTCGAAATTCTCCACGTGTCCGGGTGCCTTCTTGGGGAGGAAGGCGATTACGATCTTGCCTAAGTTGGTATCCAGTACAGCCACGTCTTGCTCGGTGGCTTTGCTGTCCGTCGTAGTCACGGGTTTGGTCTCCTTTGTGGTCGTCTGAGGGGGCGAGGCCTCTTGGGTTGAAGTTGGGGCCTGGCCGCAGGCCGAAAGGGTCACGGTCAAGGCGATGCCGAGGGCTAGTACTGAAAGCGCGGTCTTCATGATTTCCCTCGAATTATGAGCGAGGTCGGCCTTTCGGGGTCTCCACCAGTCCATAAACGCCGCTGAGACAAACCTTGTGGCGGGTTGGCCAGCCGCTGGATCGTTGTGCATTTAGCCCTGCGACATTCCTGACCCAGGCAATTCGTTCAACCTTTTTTCACTTGTCGGGAGCATTCTCGACATGCGCGCGTAGGAAGGCACATGGCTCCCGAGACGGCAACGAGGCCGTGGCACGAGGACTGGACCAATCTCGACCAAACGGCCGATCCCCAATGGTTCGTTAAGTTCCTCGACTCCACCCGAGGGCGGATGACAGCTCTCATCGAGCAAGACCCCGCGCGCTATTTCAGCTTTCTAGAACCTAAATCCGGCAAGCGCGTGCTGGATGTCGGCTGTGGAACGGGAGTGCTCATCCACGCTTTAGCTCCGCTCGTGGAACCCAAAGGCGAAGTCGTAGGTATCGATCTGAGCCAAACCATGATCGACGAGGCTACCAAGCGAGCTTCCGAGAAGCCGGGCAACCTCCGCTTCACGAAGATGGATGCCTTTGCCATGGACTTCGATGACGACGAGTTTGACGCCGCCATGGCGTGCATTGTCTTCCAGCACCTGCCCGATCCCGACAAGGCTCTAGGCGAGATGGTCCGAGTGACCAAGCCGGGCGGCATCGTTACGGTCGTCGACCAAGATTGGGAGACCCTGGTCATCGATTGCGGCGACAAGGACGTGACCCGTCGCCACAGGAATTTCTTCTGCGACCATGTCCCGAACGGTTGGATGGGCCGACAGCTTTATCGACTCTTTTGCGGCGCCGGGCTGTGCAACGTCCACGTCGTTCCCGCGAACCACGTGATGCACGGAGCGCCGGCTGCCATGCTCGAGCCTATGGTGCGCGAAACGCTCCAACGAGCTCAGGATGCCGAGGTTCTCACGCCAGCCGAGAGGGAAGCGTGGGAAATGGAATTCGACTGCCGCCTGGAAGCGAATTCGCTCTTTATCGCCTTCACCTTGTACCGGACGATTGGCCGCAAGCCGATCGGCGAGTGCTAGGCGAGGCTCCAGAACTCGTCTTTTAACCCTAGACCGTCGAAGATGGCTTTAGCCTCTTCCGGCGTCTTGCGCCGGCCGTCCGGATCCAGGCGGTCGCTGTACCAATCGTAGGCTAGCTTCACGCACGTTTCGGTCGGCATGATGCCGCCCCGCGGGCGATTCCACTGCTTGCACCAGCGCTCAACGTGCTCTTCTGACCAGAAGAGGAGCATGGTCTTTCACGTGAAGACGATGTCGTCCCACCACTGCTTCGCCGGCAGTCCGATGTGGACGACGCCACTTCCGCTTACCATGCGGCCTCCGTCTACTTCGATCGACATAGCCTCGCCGCAGCAGGCGCAGGACGTCGTGACTCGGCCGGGAGCTCCCATCGCGGCTGGGATTGCCAAGGCATCCCAGATGCAGATGCCGTACCAATCCTTACCGCCTGCCTTGACTGAGAATTGGGTGGGCACGGCGGACCACGGGTTCGCCAGGAGGATCTCGCCGGACTGCGGCATCAGGACGAGGGATCGCTTCTTAGAGAGGCGCGCCAGCGCCTGGCCGACCACATCTATGGGTTGTCCGAGACTATCCGAGACATCCTGGACCCGCGGCATCGAGCCGGCGGCAAGCAGAAGCTCGTAAACCTTCAAGCGGACGGCCTTATCCAGCGCCTCGATGTCCATCGAGCCCTAAGTATGTAAGCTTGCGAACGTGACCTACGCGGAAGTGATCGACCGCCTTAACCTGGAAGGCTGGCACCTCGCGCGTCAAAGCGGAAGTCACCAAGTCTATCGCCACGTGAAAAAACTTGGAATTGTGGTAGTGGCGCCGCACAGGCTCAGTGACAAAGTTCCTTCTGGAACGCTCAGTAGTATAAAGAGACAAGCAGGCTGGAAATGATCGAATACACCGTCGTTCTCGAACACGCAGAAGATGGCTCTTGGAGCGCGTATGTGCCTGACCTGCCTGGATGCACCGCAGGGGGAGCAACGGCCGATTTAGCCCTTCAGTCGGTCGAGACCAGCGTTAAATTGTGGATCGAAGAGGCCCACGCCTCTGGAATTCCTGTGCCTCCGCCGGAGTCGCGCGCAGCAACCATCCGAGTTGCAGTCTAGGTGTGAAACCAATGAGAAGGCCCCGTTTCCGGGGCCTTCGTTATGAGATCACCTGTCTATAAGTTCAAGAAAACTAGACTGGGTTTGGCGTAATCGTGAAGCCCTGAGCGGTCAGTTCTTGGCCGATGTGGCGAAGCTTCTTCATCGCGCGAAGCTCGATCTGCCGCACACGCTCTCGCGTGACGTTCAGCTCGGTTCCGACCTCTTCCAGCGTGCGCTGTCGTCCGTCGTCCAGACCGAAGCGGAGCCGCACCACATCTCGCTCGCGAGTCGTGAGCCGGCCGAGGATGCTGTCGATCTCCTCGCGGCGGATCAGCGTCCAAGTGACGTCGCCCGGGTTCGGCATGTTCGTGCTGTGCACGAAGTCGCCGATCGAGCTGTTGTCCTTCTCGCCAACCGGAGTCTCGAGTGAGATCGGCTCAACCGCAACCCGCATCATCTCGCGGACACGATCGATCGAGAGACCGACCTCGCGGCTGATCTCATCTTCCGTTGGCTCGCGCTGAAGCTCCTGCTGAAGCCGAGAAGCGGTCTTGACCACCTTGTTGATCAGCTCGGCCACATACACCGGGATGCGGATGGTGCGTCCCTGGTTGATGATGGCGCGGGCGATCGCTCGGCGGATCCACCACGTCGCGTACGTCGAGAAGCGGAATCCCTTGGACCAGTCGAACTTCTCGACAGCGCGGATCAGACCCAGATTGCCTTCCTGGATGAGGTCCGCAAGGGGAATGCCTCTCGCGTTGTACTTCTTGGCGATGGAGACCACGAGGCGAAGGTTGGACTCGATCAGATGCCGCTTGGCCTCCGCGCCCTCATTGATGATTCGGCGCTGAAGCAGCGGGGTGAGATCGGTCGGCTTGCCCAGATAGGCCATCTCGCTGCGCTGAAGCAGTCGAAGAAGCTCCGGCTGCTTGCCTCGCTCGGCGAGTTCCTTGGCCATGACTCGAACCGCCAGGTGGACCTCTTGCTCAGGGGTGAGCAGTTGGGCGCGCCGGGTCTGGCGCATCCACATCTCGAGCTCTTCACTGTCGTCGTGCTGAGGCGGGGTCTCTTCCTGATTCTCTTCTTCTTCCTCGTTTCCTTCAAGGTCGAGAAGATCGTCTTCAGCCGGCTCCGCAGCCACGTCGTCCAGAAGAGGGTTGCTGGCAGCTTCAATGAAAGGCGCGCGTCCTGGTGTGCGAACCGTTATTGCGCGGCCCCTTCTCGGCTGTGTCATTAACCCATTCTCTACTGGCATGCTGCTATTAACCTCCAAGTTCCGGCGGGAACTTCCAAATCGTGTGGCTCGCCTGGCGTCCGCTTCTCAATGAACCGCGCCTGACTCGCCAAAACTAGATTGTCGGCACCGTCGGCCATCCTGGCCCCGGGACCATTTACAGTAACACAACGCCCGGCGGAAGTCAAGGAACACCCAGGACTCTGGGCAGCCTCTCCGTCGGGCGACGTTTTCGTCATTGAAACGCACAACTTGTGCCAACCGATTCTTATGACGTTGCGCCTAGTCTAGTACGTTGCGTGAATCTAGATTGTTCTCAGATTTCTGAGCCTTTCGACCGTTTCCGTAAGGATTCGGCCCAGGTTTGCTGCAGATTCTTTGCTATTAAACTTTCCGAAGCTGATTCTTAAGGTCCCGCGGAGCCACTCCAGGGGCATTTTTAGTGCGGTAAGAACGTGGCTCGGCTCGGTCGACCGGGAGCTGCAGGCGGCGCCGCTGCTGATCGCGTAGCCGCGCTGATCCATTTCGATGACGAGGGTTTCGCCTTCAAGGCCCTTGAAACTTACGCTGAGGATATAGGGAGATACATTATCTCCGCCGTTGATCTGGTAATCGCTGCAGGGCCGAAGGGCCTCCAGGACAATGGCTCTCATCTCCTGTACATGGGCGAGGTTGTCTTGCATCTCGTCTTGGGCGATCGCGGCCGCCGCTCCCATGCCGACGATTCCGGGGACATTTAGAGTGCCGCTGCGGGAGTCACGGTCTTGGAGGCCGCCCCAGAAGATTGGCGCGACCGCGCCGTCTGCTGCGAAGAGAGCGCCCACGCCCTTCGGACCATAGAATTTGTGCGCTGACAGAGACGCGAAATCCACGCCTTCCAGATCGACGGTGATTTTCCCGACCGCTTGCGTAACGTCGCTGTGAATGTATTCGGCCGATTGCCGAAATTCAGCCGCTTTCCAACGGGACCCAATCTCGTTGTTCACGGACATCACGGAAATCAGGTTGTAATTCTTCTGTGGCTTCTTGATCGTGAGTCCATCGTTCTCGAGGACGTCAGCGTGGGCGGCGAGGGCAGCCTCTCGAGCGGAGTCGTGTTCAAACGGGCTTATCGCTGCCTGCGGTTGGACGGTGAATATCCAGTTGTTCGATTCGGTAGCCCCTGACGTGAAGATGATGGTTTGCGGACTCTCCGCTACTCCAAGCAGTGCAGCCACTCTATCTCTTGCGTGGTCGACTGCGGCCATCGCCTGCCGCCCGGATGCGTGGAGCGAGTTCGCGTTCCCCCAGTCCGTTTCGAAGTAGGGAAGCATCTCCCGCAGCACGCGAGCATCGACCGGCGTGGTCGCGGCATTATCGAAGTAGTTCTCAGGGTTCACGGGCCAAGACGAGCATGGCACGTCGATGCGAAAGCTTATCCTTTGGTGGACTCCAAGACCTTCTTTCGCCACTCTTCGCCGTTCTTGATCTGCTCGGCCAACGGCTTCACGGACGCGAGCCTGCGCATGCGATCGTTGATGCCTTCGGAGTAAGGCATCAAGCCCCGCATGTTTGAATTCGTCCCGTACCGCTGCCGGTATCCCGCCGCCAGGAGCATCCGATCGTAGGTGCGCGAGACCAGCCAGGCGGCCTCCTTCGATCCGAGAGCCAAAGACGCAAGACACAGCTCGTGGGCCAGCTCGTAGCCTTCAAATTTTGAGCTGTGTTGGAGAACGAGGGCCGCCGCTTCGTAATCCTTGGCGTTCTTTGCGCCACCGGCCTTTAGGATCTCGAGAACCCTTGCTTGGCGATCACGGTCGCGCTTCGACCATGCCATCGATTCCTCGTCGGACATCGGCTTGGACATATCGCCTTCGCGTTCCTTTTGATCAGCCGCTCGAATGTCGGCCAGCTCTTTGCTATCCGTTGCGGAGTTGGCGGTCTTCTTCGCTTCTTCGGGATTGAGCAAAACTTGCGCGATGCTGGAGATTGCATCTGGATCGAGCGGCGCGGGTATGGGTGTCTTCTTCTCGAAATCATAGGAGAATGTCGTGCCCAGCCTTGGCAGACGGCCCGTTGCCGTGATGAGCCTGTCCCACGAACGGGCAACGAGTGCAGGCGCGTTGGGCTCGTCCAGCAACAAAGATGTGATCGCCAGCTCATGGGCCAGCTCCTGGTGCTCCAAGAAATTCATCACGTCGCCCGCCTCGAGAGAGGCGACATAAAAATCGGCGCCCGTGTGAAGGGCATCGGTCTTGATGAGCTCGTCCACCTTCTTCCAATGGGCTTCGATGAGAGGGATAACAAGGCCCCACTTGCCTATGTTCGTCGCGATGGTTTCCTTGGACTCCTTCTGCATCTGGAGGAGGTCCAGGCACTCAACCTTCTGCACCGGATCGGGCAACGGCTTAGGCTGACAATGAGCAAAGCAAGGAAGAACGGCAAGGAGCCACACGACGCGCTTCATTGGCGAGTGCTTACGCAGTGCGTGAAGCGCGGGGTTCCGGGGGCCCAGCTATTAAACGGCGGCTTTTGCGCGATCGAGGGCGGCGTGGAGCAAGCGAGGAATGTCGCTCGTCTTCTCGGCCACCGATGCGCCGGCAGCTTCCAGCGCCGCCACCTTGGATTGAGCGGTGCCCGTGTTGCCGGAGATGATCGCGCCGGCATGGCCCATGCGCTTGCCAGGAGGGGCGGTACGGCCGGAGATAAAGCCGACGACAGGCTTCTTCATCGTCTTGATATATTCCGCCGCAGCCTCTTCGTCGGAGCCGCCAATCTCGCCAATCATGACGACTGCTTTAGTCGCGGGATCGGCCTCGAACATCCGCATGACCTCGATGAATCGGGTCCCCGGTACCGGATCGCCGCCGATTCCGACGCAGGTCGTTTGGCCCACGCCCGCACGCGTCATTTCCCACACGATCTCATAGGTGAGCGTGCCACTGCGGCTGACGAGGCCCACCTCACCTTCTTTGAAAATGTGGCCGGGCATGATGCCCATCTTGCATTGCCCAGGAGAAATGATGCCGGCGCAGTTTCCGCCAAGAAGCCGAGTAGTGCCGTCCTGCCGAAGCTTGTTGACAACACGGACCATGTCCTGCACGGGAATGCCTTCAGTTATCAAAGCAACGAAGGGTAGACCCGCGGCCTCGCATTCTAAAACCGAATCCGCCGCGAAGGGAGCGGGGACGAAAATGACCGCCGCGGTGGCTTGTGTGGCCGTGACCGCTTGCTTTACAGTGTCGAAGACGGGCACGCCCAGATGCGTTTGCCCTCCCTTTCCCGGTGTGACGCCACCGACCACCTTTGTCCCGTATTCGATCATCTGCTCGGTGTGGAAGCTGCCTTCGCGGCCTGTCATGCCACACACGAGAACGCGGGTATTTCGATCGACGAGAATGGCCATGCGGCAGGAAACTCCTTACGAGAGCGGGATAGCGCTTATTCTACCGACCGGTTTGCTGCCCGAACTTCTTCGGGTCCAGCCACTCGATTGTAAGGCTTGGAAAGGCTCCCGTGCCTTTGGCGAGCGTGGTTACCTTGGCCCGGTCCACGGTGGTGGATTTCTTGATCACCGGGACAAGCAGCTTGGCGAGGTTCTTGTTGGACATCCCCGAGATGTTCGTGGACAGTTCCGTGGATCTCATGCTGCCTGCCTCCTGGCTGCCGGTCACCTGGCGAAGGGTGGCTTTGACTTCGTCCGGAGCTTTGGCTCGCGCCAGGATCACGTTAAGGAAAGTAGGTTCCTGTGTCCTGGACAGCGTGAAGTTTTGTCCACCGAGCCTTACTAGCAAGTCTGGCTCGTTCTCCAGCTTCCACTCGTACCAAGCTTTATCCGCGGCCGGCTTGGTGTGGCTCAGAACTATGGTGTAAGGCCCCTTTGGCTCTGGCGGGATGGGCGGCGGAGGGGGAATCTTGGAGTCTGCGGTGGAACCGGAGCCACAGCCTAGACTCAGAATCACGACGGAGATTTGGAGCAGCGCAAGACCAAGTTTACGCAAGGTTCTTTACACTACCATTCCGCGAGCGAAAACTTTGAATGGAACGCTGGAAATCCGCGGGTAGGTGTGCTACCATTTCTGCAGACGACAGAGTCGCGCCGAATTCCTGCGAGAGCAGGGAACGGGGGAACCGTTACATTAGGGGTGAATGAAGCCAGACAGGGCTTCGAGGGTAGCTCTTGACCCGAACCCGACAGCTAACCCCGTAGGCGACCGAGAGTAGAGAGCTCCGGCGCTCGAAAGAGCGCCAGTCGGACAAAGAAGTCCGATCGAGGGTTCCGAGCTTCTCCTTTGAAGTCTAGGCTGCCCTAAGCCTAGGGTGCGTGCCGCAACGCTGCGGCGCTAACGCTCCGGCGGCTTGGCTGGCGGCCACCATGCAAGCACCTCCTGTTGCGGGCCCCTCGAAAGAGGGGCCCCTCGCTTTTTGGAGGGCCGTAAATAGTAAGTGGCTCGGGGCGTAAATCGTAAGTCGTAAATCGTAAATCGACGGACATGGAGCCCATTTTCCGGGCGATTTACGATTTACCATTTACGATTTACAGACCTCCACAGCGGCCCACCAACGGAACCTCCAGCATCGTTCCTGCGGTATAAACCCCCTACCGATGAGCAAGAGCGCACCGGGTGTTCGCTATGCCGAGGTGGAGCGGGAGACCGCAGAAACCAGAGTGAGCGTCACCCTCGATCTCGATGGAGGGACGAACAACAACGTTCTGACCGGCATCGGCTTCTTCGACCACCTTCTGCAGCAGTTCGCCTTTCATGGCCAAGTGGACATGGGGATCGGCGCCGAGGGTGACCTCGAGGTGGATGAGCATCACTTGGTCGAAGACGTCGGCATCGTACTGGGGCAAGCCATCGCCCAGGCTTTGGATCAGGAAGAGCAGATCTACCGATACGGCAGCAATCACACGCCGATGGACGACGCTCTGGCCCTCGTGGCCATCGACATCAGCGGCCGTGGTGGCCTTCATTGGGACGTGCCTTTTCAGCGCGAGCGCATCGGAGATCTAGCGACGGAGTCTGTTCAGGAGTTCTTTGGGGCTGTCGCCCGGCATGCCGGTTTGACCCTGCATATCCGCAAGATCGCGGGGCATAACGACCACCACCTGTGCATTGCCCTCTTCCGGGGCTTTGGCCTCGCTCTCAACGCGGCGACTCGCAAGCTGGAGCGCAAGAGCACTTCTACAAAGGGCACCCGCGGCTAGGCCCAAGCTCCCAAAGGACCTTCGACGCAACGGTGGCCAACCTATAATCGTAGGGACCGGGCGGACCCTCCCGCAGCACAACATGGACACCGAGCTAATTGCCTTGATGATTCCGATCCTCGCGCTGACGATCCCGATCGTGGCCATCCTGTCCGCGCACCAGCGGAAGATGGCGGAGATCATTCACAGGAATAATCAGAACGGCCCGGCAGAAATCGACAGCCTCCGTCAAGAGATCCGGGAGCTGCGGACGATCATCCACCAGCAGACCATCGCGATGGACGACATTCGTTCTCGCGGCGCTTTGGGAACCAGCCAGCCTTCGACTGGCGAAGTGCGAGATCGACTGTCCGGAACTTAGCTATGTGGAAAGAATTAGCCCCCGTACTCGCCATGGCGGTGTTGATGATGGTGCCCATCGTCAAGATGTTTCTGAGCCACCAACAGAAGATGGCGGAGCTCGTGCATCGCGTGAATCAGCAGCCGTCCATGCCAGAACAGGACCAGCTGAGACAAGAGTTGCGCGATCTCAAGACGCTCGTGCACCAGCAATCGATCACGCTCGACAACTTGACCTCCAAACTTGAAAATTCGAGCGAGCCGAAGATCGAGCAGCGGTTAGGAGGAGTCGTCTGATGCAGCCTGGAGAAGCGATCGTCGCCCTCGGCGGCATGATTATCTTGTTCAGTGTCCCGATC
>JAXDKF010000318.1:0-22971 GCA_034667265.1 Fimbriimonadaceae bacterium | reverse complement strand
CTCCCGGCACCTCCAGGGCGTCCAGGTCCTTTCGAACGGCGTCCTCCACTTTGCCGCCCTAGGCGCCTTGATGCTGGCCATTGCCCGCTTGGAGGAAGCTCTCTGGAGCGCCCGCAAGCAGGCCATGCACGATCCGCTTACAGGCCTCCTGAACCGCCGCGCCCTGAAAGAGTTCGCGGGCGATGCCTTGGCACGTACCAAGGCCATGCGAGAGCCGCTCACGGCCGTGGTCGTCGACTGCAACGACTTCAAGAAGCTGAACGACCGCTTTGGCCACCACGCCGGTGACCATGTGCTTCAAATTCTCGCCCGAGTGCTGGAGAGCGAGACGAGGCAAATGGACCTTATCGCCCGCACCGGCGGAGACGAGTTCGTGCTCGTGCTGCCAGGCAGCGACGAACTAGAAGCCCGGCGGGTGATGGCGCGTATCGAGAGGGCCTTTGAAGCCCGCATCGCGAACGCCGGCTACTCGACTTCTCTCGCGGTGGGCCTTGCCTCCGTGCTCGAGGAAGATGGCAGCATCGACACCCTTCTGCGCCGCGCCGATCGCAACATGTACTCCGAGAAGGTCCAGTACAAGAAGCGGGCGTATCTGAACTGACCGTCGCTGCAAAAAGTCGGTATTTTCTCGCATAGCACCAACGCGTTTTAGGCTGCCAAAATAGCGTGTGCCCGGTTTACTTGAAATTGAGAGGAAAGGCTACGCCGTCGCGGATGCGCTCGTCACCACAGGATGGGTTGCGGAGCACCTCGACGACCCCGACGTAAGAATCATCGAGTCCGACGAAGACCCACTGCTTTACGCGTCCGGCCACATACCCGGCGCAGTCGAAGTCGATTGGACGAGGGACCTCAACGACCCGCTCCGCCGCGACTATCTCCAGCGTGCGGAATTCGAGAGCCTGATGAGCCGGATCGCCGTGACGCCCGAGACGACCATCGTGTTCTACGGAGACAAGAACAACTGGTGGGCCACCTACGCCCTATGGGTTTTCCAGCTTTTCGGCCATGATAACGCCAAGATCATGGACGGCGGCCGTTTGAAGTGGCAGAAGGAAGGTCGCGAGCTGAGCAAAGACATTCCCAGCTACCCGCCCACCCAATACAAGTCCCCGGAGCGCGACGATAAGACTTTCCGCGCCTTTCGCGATCAGGTCATGATCCACATCCACTCGGGCGGCAAGTTGATCGACGTCCGGTCCCCCGAGGAGTTTTCCGGCGAGAGGGTGCATATGGAGGCCTATCCTAACGAGGGCGCCCTGCGCGGAGGTCATATCCCCACCGCCAAGAACGTGCCGTGGGCCAAAGCCGTCAATCCGGAGGACGGCACCTTCCTCGACGCAGGCCAGCTCCGCACGATCTACCAGGAGCAGACCGGCTTAAGCCCGGACACGGACGTGATCGCCTACTGCCGCATCGGAGAGCGGAGCGCCCACACCTGGTTCGTGCTGCGGTACCTGCTCGGCTATCCATCGGTCAAGAACTACGACGGAAGTTGGACGGAGTGGGGCAACTTGGTTGGCGCACCCATCGAGCGGTAGTCGTTAACAAACCGGATGACCAAGAAACTTCAGGAGCAGCTTGAAACGCTCGCGTTGTTCAGCGACCGCGCCGAGCGCATCCAGGCGCTGATTGCTATCGGCGAGAGCTTCAGAAACAACGCTGCCGTCCCGAGGACCTCAAACACCAAAGTGCCCGGCTGCGAATCGGAAGTGTTCCTAGCCACCGAGCCAGAACGCGAAGGATTGAAATTCAACTTCGCAGTGGACAACCCGCAAGGAATCTCGGCGATGGCTTTCGCGCAAATATTGGACGAGGGCTTGTCTGGCGAGCCGCTCGAGGAAGTCGTGCAGACTCCTGACGATATCGTGTATCAGATCTTCGGCAGAGAGCTCTCCATGGGGAAGAGCTTGGGCCTCACGAACATGGTCCGCATGGCCAAGGCCGAAGCCGCCAAAGCTAAGCCGCGCGGTTGAGAAGGAGCATGTCAATCTCGCCCCTCAGCTTGCTGAACATGGCGGGAATGCCTCGAGACAGTTGGATAAAGAGCGGCATGTTGCCTTGGCGGGCCGCCTGCTCCATCGCTTGACAAAGCTCGCCCATCGGCTCTGCGCCGATAGATCTGGAGCTCCCTTTCAGAGTGTGGGTGGAGTAAATCGCCTTTTCGGTGGCGCCTTCCTCGGCCGCAAATTCAATGGATTTGATCAGGTCGGTGGCCGTTTCCACGTAGGTGCTCAAAAGCTCCTGTAGGAACTGGGAGTCCCCGGCCGACATCTCCTCCAGATAAACTAAATCTAATTGCCCGTTATTTGGTGGCATGCATTCCCTCTAAGTTCAAATTAAACCGGCGCCAGGGGAGCCGATAAACCTTACAATCCCTTCCTACCAGCTTCTGGGGCAGAGTCCACTGGTATTCCTATGGGGGTGCAGGTTCCATATGTCAAACTGACCCCTCGTGAGCAACCTGGGCATCCCATCCCGTGAAGAGAACTACTCTGATTGGTACAACGAGCTCGTTCTTAAGGCCGATTTGGCAGATTATTCGGCCGTTCGAGGCTGCATGGTCATCAAGCCCCACGGCTATGCCATCTGGGAGAACATGCAGCGGGCCTTGGACGACATGTTCAAGACCACTGGGCATGTGAATGCCTACTTCCCTCTTTTCATCCCGAAATCGTTCTTTGAGAAGGAAGCTCAGCACGTGCAAGGCTTTGCAAAAGAGTGCGCGATCGTTACGCATCACCGGCTAATCGAGAAGCCAGACGGAAGCGGCCTCATGGTCGATCCAGAGGCGAAGCTTGAAGAGGAGCTCATCGTCCGGCCGACTAGCGAGACGGTCATCTGGAACAGCTATACGAAGTGGATCCAGAGCTATCGCGACCTACCGATTCTCATCAATCAATGGGCCAACGTGGTGCGGTGGGAAATGCGCACGCGACTCTTTCTTCGCACGGCGGAATTCCTGTGGCAAGAAGGACATACCGCTCACGCCACCTACGAAGAAGCGGAACAGGAAGCGCTCACCATTCTCGATGTCTATCGCCGCTTCGCCGAGGACTGGATGGCCGTTCCCGTGCTCTACGGGCTAAAGACCGAGAATGAGAAATTCGCGGGCGCGGACCACACGTATTGCATCGAGGCGCTCACGCAGGATCTACGCGCGATTCAGGCCGGCACCTCTCACCACCTCGGCCAGAACTTTGCCAGGGCGTTCGACACCAAGTTTCAAACCGCGGAAGGACGGCTGGAGTACGTGCATGCCACTTCGTGGGGTGTTTCTACTCGACTGGTGGGCACGCTGATCATGGCCCACTCGGACGACAAGGGCCTCGTCTGCCCGCCCAAGCTCGCGCCGATCCAGGTGATCATCATCCCCATGGGCAGAGACGAAGGGGCGCGAGCCGGGACCTATCCGGTGGCGGATCGCATCGCTCGTGAGCTGCAGGATATGGGGGTGCGGGTCAAGGTCGACAAGCGGGAGCGAGAGTCGCCGGGCTTCAAATACAACTACTGGGAGATGCGCGGGGTGCCGGTGCGGATCGAGGTCGGTCCGCGTGAGCTGGCGTCCAACCAGGCGATCCTAGCGCGCCGTGATACTGGAGATAAGGGCCCTGTTGCGTTGGAGAGGGCTGCTGAGTTCGCCTCTGACCTGCAGGACACCATCCAAAAGGCGCTTCTTCAGAAGGCTCTGGCGTTCCGGGAGAAGAACACGCATCGTGTGGACAAGTGGGAAGATTTCGAGCGGCTGTTCCGCGGCGAGGGCGGCCCCGGCTTCGTGGTGGCTCACTGGGACGGGACTACGGAAACCGAGAAGGAGATCGCCAACAAGACGAAGGCGACTATCCGAGTCATCCCGCTGACCCCTCTCCGGCCGGATGACGCCCTGCCAGGTGAGTGCATCCTCACAGGCAAGCCGAGCAAGCAACGCGTGGTTTTCGCGAAAGCCTATTAGGTTTCGGATTTTCACGCGGAGGCGCGGAGGACACGGAGGCGCGGAGCCATACCTAGTCTGTTGTTCATGGTCAAAATCCAGGTCATGAACGTTAATCAGATCACCGGAGCCGTGATCGATGCTGCCATGAAGATTCACACTCAGACCGGCCCGGGATTGTTCGAGTCCGTTTACGAGACGCTTCTAGAATACGAGCTCACGAAGAGGGGCTATCGAGTTCAGCGACAGGTTCCGATTCCTGTGATCTACGATGGCATCAAGTTGCCAGATGGGTTCAGGGCCGACCTGCTCGTTGAAGGCATCGTTCTCGTCGAAATCAAGTCGTTGGAGTTGTTGGCGCCCGTCCACTACAAGCAGCTACTCACGTATTTGCGGTGCGCGGACTTCAGAGTCGGACTGTTGCTGAACTTTGGCGAAGAGGTCCTCAAGAACGGGATCAAACGAATCGTCAATGATTACGTTGGCCCATCGCCGTCGGAATCCTAACCTCCGCGCCTCCACACGACCGGACTCGGATCGTTGATGATTTAAGAGGACGCAAGGACGTCTTTCGGACCAAGCTCCGCGCCTCCGCGTTCTCCGCGCCTCCGCGTGAAATCTGGTGAGCGAATGCATAGCTCCAGCTTCAAATCCCCACCCCTCCAGATTCCCTGATATACTGACAAGTGCGGCCAAGGATGGCCGGAGCGAGACAACCAGGGATGAAAGTCAGCACTAGGCCAGCGGCGTCCGCTCGACGCCGTGTCGTCGAACCCGCCCCTTCGCACCGACGCTTTGACATCTTAGGCGTCATGCTCATCACCGCAGCCGTGATCACGGTCATCTCGTTGGTTCTAGCCAGCGACACCGGCATCATTGGCACTGTGGTGAGCGGGATTCTCCGGACCCTCGTCGGTCGAGGAGCCTGGGCGGTGCCCTTCGTCCTTGGAGGCCTTGGCATCGCCGTGATCGCGGGAAAGCGCACCGTCGGGGTTACCCGCCTAACCATTGGCCTCTGCCTCATTTTCACGGCGCTCATCGGCGCGTTCGCCCAACCCTTGGGAGGCGACTACTTCGACCCGGACGCCATCGCCAGGTCCGGTGGCTATCTCGGCGCGATCGTAGGATGGATGGCCAATGGCCTCTTAGGCGCAGCCAAATACGTCGGCCTTGGCGCGCTTGCCATGGTAGGCGTGATTCTCACCGTTAACACGCCCATCCACGCGCTCGTCGCCGCGTTCCGCGAACGATCTAGATTTAGAGAGGTCAAGCCCGCCAAGACGATGAGAGAGCCGCGACCCATGCGCGCCGTCGTCGAGTCCCCGGAAACGAAGCGCCCGCTACCGGAGCTCGACGAGCGCAGGACGAAGCCGCTCATTCGGGAGACGCAGCAGGCCAAGTCAGCGCCCGTCCGCGACGCCACGCCCAAAGAGGGCTATCAGCTCCCTCCAATGTCCCTTCTCGCCGAGCCCGCGAACAAGCCCAAGCGCTCGCCGCAAGAGATGCAGCGCAACATCGAGACCCTGGAATCCACCCTGGAGGAGTTCGGCATCGATGCGAATGTCGTTGAGGTTGCGACCGGCCCCACGGTCACCCGCTACGAGATCCAGCTCGGCCCGGGCATCCGCGTGGCCAGGATCACGGCCCTAGCCGACAACATCGCGATGAACCTGGCTGCCTCTCACGTCCGCGTGGAAGCGCCCATCCCCGGCAAGGCAGCGATCGGAGTCGAGGTCCCCAACACCCAGCCCACGCCGGTCTATCTGCGCGAGGTTTGCGACAACAAAGAGTTCATGGATCACCCGTCACGCCTGGCCATCGGGCTGGGCCAGGACGTCAGCGGCGTCAACAAATACGCGGACCTGACCAAGATGCCGCACCTTCTCATCTGCGGCGCCACAAACTCCGGCAAGTCTATTGGCCTGGCAACCCTCATCACAAGCCTGCTGATGCGCAACTCGCCGAAGGACTTGCGGCTCGTGATGATCGACCCCAAGCGCGTCGAGCTCACACTCTTCGACAGCATCCCGCACCTCATGTGCCCGGTTATCAAGGATGTCAAGGAAGCTCCCGGCGTGCTCCGGGCAGTCTGGCGGGAGATGGATCGCCGCTACGATGTGCTTTCGGAAAAGGGCGTCCGCAACATCGACGGCTGGAACGCTCAGGCGAGCTTTCAGGACAAGATGCCCTACATCGTCGTGATCATCGACGAGCTCGCCGATCTTATGATCCAAGCCGCGGCGGAGGTCGAGACGTCCATCTGTCGCCTTGCGCAACTTGCGCGCGCGGTGGGGATCCACCTGGTGATTGCCACCCAACGCCCAAGCGTCGACGTCATCACCGGAACGATCAAGGCGAACATCGCCTCGCGAATCGCCTTCACCGTTTCCTCCCAGATCGACTCACGAACGATCCTCGATCAGAAAGGCGCGGAGTCCTTGATCGGACGCTGCGACATGCTCTTCCTGCCCATCGATGCGAGCAAGCCTCTGCGCGTCCAGGGCTGCTACGTGAGCGAGAAAGAGATCGACGCGGTTTGCAAGTTCTGGCGCGCGCAGGAGAGTGCGGCCTACGTCATCGACCCGCGCGAGTTCGTGGAGGGCGATGGCCGTGGATCGAAAGACGGCTCGCGATCGTCCGGTGACGACCAAGCTGATCCGCTATGGGAAGAGGCGGTTCGATGGTGTGCGGATCGTGGCCAGGCCTCCACGTCCATGCTCCAGCGCCGGTTCTCTATTGGCTTCCAGCGGGCATCTCGCTTGCTGGACATGATGGAGGAGCGCAGCATTGTCGGCCCGCGAGATGGGCCGCGCCCGCGCGACGTGCTGGTCTCGCCGATGGACGTAGACGCCCTGTTCGGCAAGGCGCCTGTCTACGACACCGGTTGGGTCGGCGACGAGGAAGCGGAAGAGCCGGCGTAGGGAGGCGGGCGTTCGGGTTCGGCGTTCGGCGTTTAGCGTTTAGCGTTTAGCGTTTGGCGTTTGGCGTTTGGCGTTCCTGCATCCCGCATCCCGCATCCCGCAGCATCCCGCATCCCGCATCCCGCATCCCGCATCCCGCATCCCGCCTCCCGCATCCCGCATCCCGCATCCCAAAGGGATGCCGTACCGGAGCCCAGGGTTGCCGCGCAAACCTGGGTCACGGTTCGGCTCTGATCCAACCTTGAAAAGGTTGCGTAGCATGGACCGAGCCAATGCTCGCTGCAAAGCTCCGTGATACAGTGACTGCATGACGGCCAGGGACGCCGGAGGCATAGCTAGCCGTGTGCTCGCGATCTACTTAGGCATGCACGTGCTGAACGGCATTGTTGTTCTGCCGTCAATGATCGTCTGGGATCGCAAGTACCACGGGTCGATAGTTGAGACGTCGACATTCACTACGCTCAGCGGCGTCGTCTTTACTGCTTTGGCAGCGTTGATCCTGTGGGTCAACGCCAAGCGCTTCTGGCCAAGCGAGACTCCGATCGAAAACGAGCCTCGAATGGATCACCGAGCTTGGTTGAGCCTTGCGGTCGCCGTAATGGGCTTGTATTATCTCGTGACCTATGGCCCGGTAGCCATGGTAACCGTCCTAAGAGCGACCCTCCAGACGTCCATTGCCTGGCCCCAGTTCGATCTCTCTCAGGTCTTTACGAGCTGTTTCCGTACTGTTGCGGCGCTCATCATGATTGGTTGGGGAATGACAACTCTCAATCGAAGAATTAGCACGCGCGTGGATGTGACATCTTGACAGCCAAAGACCTCGGAGCCATCACCAGCCGCGCGCTGGCCATCTACGTCGGGATCCAGGCGGTGCAATACGCGTCTCTGACTGCGCAGATGGTCCAGCCTGCGATGCGCTTCGCCACGCGGCGAAACTTTCCGCCATGGCCGAACTACGCGATTCCCGCCGCAATTTTCTTGGTGGCCGCAATCGCACTGTGGGTGTCGTCCAACCGCTTCTGGCCGAGAGAATCCGAACAGGAGCCGGCCATAGAATTCGACCAACTCAAGCGCCTGGTGTTTATGGCGCTCGGGACCTACTTCCTGATCGATGCGGCTCCTTCGTTGATCGCGGACGTGCTCTCGACCATGCGCAACGACGTCTTCACCCGCACGCCAGGCATCGAGCGCTGGATCTACGACTCCGGCGCTTCGGTAGCCGGCCTTGGGCTGATCGTCGCAAATATGAAACGTGATCCGCTGCCAGGGTTCGACGACATCCGCTCGACGACCTAGAAACCCGTGCCAGACGATCCCTGCGCGATCAGCGGCGGGTCTTCCTTGCCGCCCCTCTTATCGAACTCGGACCGCTTGCGCCTGACCTCGGCCAAAGCCTTCGCATTCAAGTGCGGTGGTTGCTTAACTCCTGCAAATGCGGCAGTAAAAGTCGGCCACATCGCGTCCGCGTCGTGCGACAGATCGAAGATCATAATTCCCTGGCTGGCCCCGCACGCGGCCTGGAGGGCGCGCGAGAGCCGGTCCGGGTCGTCCTTGTACTGGCTGAGCATGATGCCCGTGTACGTCCAGCACTGGTCCCGCGCGACGCGCGTAGTGAGCTGCCCCGCCGCCTCGACGGTGTTTCCAATCCCTGCGCCGGTGGACAAGCCCTCGTGCACGGTCGGCGTCGGGTAATACGCCCCGCAGATCAGAACGTCCAGCAGCGGCGCGATGCCGGTTAGACGGTATTCCGGCGTCAAGAACCAGAAGCCCGCATGCAAGTCGGGCGACGCGATGTTGACGCCGTAAGCCGGATACTCGCCGAACCACGAGCCGACGTACAGTCCCACGGAAGCCTTCGGACGGATCATGTGGATCGTGTCGTGCACCCGCGCGAGGTAGTTGCGCATCTGCAGCGCGCGCCACGCCATCCAGGCGTCGTAATACGGCCCCGGTGCAATGCCGCGCGTGAAAGATGGCGTGATAGTGAATTTGAAGACGTCGTCTGGCCATCGGATCGGGTGCCCGATATACCGCTCGAACAAAGCCTGCGTCCATGGGCTGAAGTCGGCGTTCATGCCCGCATAGCGGAACCGATCATCGTAAAGGAAGCCGTCAGCTTCGTACTTCGAGGCGACTTCTCGGATGATGGCAAGTGCGTGGTCCTGGACCTCAGGGTCGTTGGGATTGACCATGAGCGGCACTTGCTGATCCGGTAACGATCCGATTCGCGCGAACACGGGCTCCGTGCCGAACACCACCTTTAGGTTGAGAGCCGCATTCTTCCTCAGAAAATCCGCCGACGCTCCTGTGCCCACCAGCGCGTAACCCCGATTTGGAATGGTCGGCAATTTGGCGCCCGTTACCGCGCCGTCCACGATCTCCGCAATCGCATTCCTCGGCCAATCCACAGTTGCAATCACGACGTCGGGAGACAACGCCGGCAGAGATGGGACTGCATCGACATAGGTCACCGCGTCGGCAGCAGGAGCCACATTCTTCTTTTCTCCGAGTGGGATGTGTTGTCCCTGCAGCTCCAAAAATCCCTTGGTGTCGTAGAGCACGCTCTGCCAATTTTCATTCTGGTAGGCGGGCCCCACCTTCATGAGCGAGTGGCCCTCGCTGAATGCATTGAGCGAGAACAACAGACTCAGTCCGGCCTTCTTGCATTCGCGAACAAAAACGGAAACGGGATCGAAATCGACGGGAAGGATCCTTCCTTTCCAATCCGTGAGCTTGGGCGCAAATTGGCTGGGGTAGATCACGTGCCCGGAGATCGGCTTCACGTCCAGCGCGATCGTGTTGAAGCCAGCGCTCTTGATCTGTTGCACGAGCGCGACGATCTTTCCCTCGGTGTTGTACCGATCCACGTTAGCGGTCGCGTCGATCCACATCACGCGCGCTTGCAGGAGCTGCTTTCCGGCGACGGTGTTGGCGATGTTCGCGCCGTAACCGTACGTGTCCATAAGAATCGGCGGAACGCCGGAAAGCGGTTGGCGAAGCTGAAATCGAGAGGCAGGCGGTGGGAAGGTGACGACTTTCTGGGGCTCGTGTGCCATCTGGGAAGCCAAAGCCACCACGGCAGCTAGGGCTGGCACGGCGGGCATGACGTCTTTGTACCTGCTCTACACTTCTTCTGGTGGTCAACATCCCTCTGCAGGTGCCAGAAGACTTCTCCGCGGAAGCGTTCGAAGCCGCGTGCTCACGCGCGGGCTTGCAAGTGAAACGGCTGACGCTCGCAAAGTTTCCCGGCGGTTTGCATTGCCATCTGTCGAAAGCGACTCAGAAAGGCACGCTCGAGGCGACATGGTGGAACGGGCGGTTCTGGTTCTCCGTCCACGAAAACCGCAAGGCCGATTGGCACGCGGTCGCAATCGAGGCTCTTCGAACAGACATCTCGGGCAGCTAGGTGCTACTCCGTCTTTGCTTCGTTCGGCACGCGCGATGTAGAGGAACCGAACTCTCTCTTCACGAGACCCTTACCTTTGACAAACCAAAATGCTAAGCGCCGTGTGGCCGGCTGGGATGCGCCGCTGTACATGCTGAGATCCACTTCGACAAGCAAAGCATCGACTGGCGTACCCATGTCGACCTTGTCATCTCGAGTCCGGATGGCCGCGTCTGCCTTCCGGCTCGCCGGGCCCGTGATCATGTCGCCGGACCACTTCCACGTATCGCCGATGCGCATGGGGAATTTGAGCAGGGGGATGGGTGGCGCATAAGTCTCCCCCGCCGCGTTCACGAGCAGAAATCCATCCGGTGGATTCTTATATTGCTCGGTCTCAAAGTCCTGGCCGCCGTTCACCAGATGCAGCGAGAAATCGTCCCCGCTCTGCTCCACCTTGACGTCTACCGGGACGATGACGCCTCCCATTATCAGCTTTGCTTTCGGTCCTGGATCGGCGTTCGGCTTCAGCTCCGATTTGTCTCGAATGAGTGCGCCTGAGCCACCCGCCTTTTCGCCGCCCGAAGGAGAGCACGAAACCGCCGCTAGCGCCGCTACGGTGACAACGAGACCCGCGACAAAACTTCTTGTCACTCCTGGGGAGCTCCCGATGCCCTTCTCTGCCCGTTTCTCATCGATTTACTTGGCAGGGGCGGGGGCTTCCTCGATGGTCATGGTCTGAGTACCGCCGGTAGCTTGCTTGTAACTGACAACGACCTTAACCGCGCCGCGATCCTTCACATACCAGCTCTTCGTGTTCATCTTGACCTTTGTGCCATTCAGGATATCGTCTCCTGTGGATTCGATCAGAAGGGCGTCGAAGGTTCCCGCCTTGGTCGTAACCTTCGCCGGTCCTACAACCTTATACGTGCTGTGGTCTTCCGATCCGCCCGTGGGCAAAGTCACTTTGTAGTCGGTCTTCCAGGTCGTTCCCGGGGTCAGGCTCGCCGGCAGTTCCAGAGGATGGCCCTCCAACGTGCCGGGCGAGGTCGATGCCACCGTAATGCCTTTGTCGTCAAGCCAGATCTCCTCGTCGCCCATTTTCTGAAGCTGCCCAGTCCGATTGACCTTGAATTTGGCTTTTCCGCCTTCTACCCCGGCGTACGCGAAAGTCTGCTCGCCGGTAAGAGGCGCCTGGCCTTGCACGGCGACCACCAGACTCATCGGCTCGGTTCGGCTAAGACCGTAATAGTGATACGCGTCGTTCTGCAGCTTCGGATCGATAAGCGGCCGCGGGTCTGGGTTCTTGCCCGATCCGTTTTGGGGGGCTGAGCCGCCGGGAGCTTGCGCTACCGTTGCTTGATCGCATCCCGCCGCAACGAGAGCGAGCGCCACTACAAAGCCGACGACTGTTCTTGTCATACAGATTGCCTTACGATTTCATGAGCGATTTGCTCTTCAGTTTCAACACCAAAATGTAGCCGCGAGTCTTTGAGACCGCCTCTTGCCGCAGACGCACAACTCCCGTTCCCGGCGCAAACCATACCCACGAAGCGGAATCCCCTTTAATATCTCCGGCGTCGACCTTCGTTCGACTCTCCACCGGAATCGCGGAAATGCGCCCCATGTCGGTGTCGACTTCCTGGCTGGGACGGATGATGCTCTCGCTATGCGAGCGTCCCGGCCTACCAAACCCCGTCGGGCCCGATCCGCTCCATTTGAAAGTCGCCCCGTCCTTAAGAGGAAACACCACCACCGGCATCGGAGGCTTGAAAGTGATCTGTGGCTTGCCATCCGCCAGTTGGTAAATGCCCTTGCCGCTAACGAGCCACTCCTGCGTATCTTCGACCTTGCCATTGCGCGTGACCTCGATCGTTGCCCTCGTCCCCTCGGAGCTTTGCTGAGAGTCCGTGACTCGCCACGTCGATTCGAAATTGCTGGCCGGTTGCTGACGCCCGTTTGCGACCGTGACGACGGTGACCGCGTAAGTCCATTGGTTGCCCTTGTCCAGAGGCAGCAGCGATGTCTCGCTGCCCGCGGTGATACTCGCGGGAGGAATGGCCTCGACTGGCTGTGGCTTGTACATGCTCTCGGGCGACTTACTCGCGCATCCCAAGGCGACCATCAGGCCGGACGCAGCAAGAAATGCAACTCGGAATTGTCTCGTCGTCAATGGTTCTTCGCTCCCTGGGTCGAGTTAATGATATTCGTTGCATCCCTCACGAGCGTTTCATCGGGAAGGTTTGAAATGGTCAGCTCAGTCTCCGCTAGCTTGTTTCCTACCGTTGGCGCGGCGATGGCGATGCCGTTCATCACGAGCAGCAGTTGGGTTTTGACATTGTCCTTCGAATATTGATACAGCCGGTCTCGACCCTCGTCCGTGAGACGGATCTTCATGTCGTAGACCTGACCTTTCGGCGTGTCCTCTGGCGTATACGAGGCTTTCGTGATAAGAGAGTCGTTGGCCAGGACTTTCACACTACTGAGCACGTTTTGAGGAAGCGCGGTCAAGGTCCTTACATTCTCTTCCGAAAGAATGTTCTCGAGGGCTTCCGCTACATTCTGCTTCTTCGTGGGATCTTCGATAAGTTTCTGCGCCTCCTCGGCGTAGTATCCGGCCAGCTTGGTGCGGTCTAAATTGACCTCCATGACGCGCTGATAGAGCGATCTCATCAACTGGCTCTGGAACGGCACCAGGAGGTCGCCCGTGACGGATTTCTGGCCATCGGGACCGGTTACGCGCAACGTGATCGGTACTTTGAGAACGATGCCCCGATCGAACGTGCTTGGGCGGAATTCGGCCAGGGGCATGCCGTCTAGCCGCGTGTTCAGGTCCCTCTCCAGCTTCGATTTGAGGGCCGCGTCGCCCTTGATCGCCTTCTGCACCTCGTCCTTCGTCCAGAAAACCTTGACGGAAGGCAGGTCGTCCTCCTTCATGTCGTTGAGAACCGCTACGAAGCGGCCCACCGATTCCGACTTACCCTGCATCGTGTCGAGCAATTCCTTGAGCGGGATACGCTTTTTCTTGCTCGGGTCGCCGGAGGAGGATTCCGGATTGTCGGGGTTGGCTTCGGAGGCGTTGAACTGCTCGTCGCTCATCTGGATGAGCTGGGCGATGCCGTTCGCGACGATGATTCGATAGCCGCCCTTGCGGGTATCTACTCCAACGATATTCAGCTTCCCTGGCGACAGGGGCGCATAGGATTTCGTCCCAATCGTCATCCTCTCGTAGAGTGCTTTGCCCGCGAAGCCCAGACCTACCAGCAACACGAAGCCGATGGCCAGCTTGGTAGAGGCTCGCGACTGGTTAGAGGTCCTGACGTTGGTTGACATGGCCACGAAAAGGGCAAACAAGTTAAGCCGCCACGAAGTTCGCCGCAGTTGCTCCAGGCAAGTTTACATGGGCGGGGCGTCTTCTATTCGCTTGGATTGAACTGAGCATAGAGTCCGCCCGCGATCAGGGCCAAGAGGAAGCTGATGGCCAGGGCCAGCCCACCCCCGTAAGCGGCCCCGAAGAACGGCCCCAATAGGCTCGCGCACAGCACGAACATGATGCCCCTAGGAGAGGCCGAAATGGGTGAGGGGTAAATGGGAACGTGTATGCGGTGGCCGACGGCCCGGAAGTCTCTCAAATGCGCATGCTGGTTGAAACCCAGCAAGATGAAGGTGGTTGGATTCCCGTGAGACCTTATGAACGCTTCGTGGCTGAGCAAAGTCAGTGGAGAAACTTGGAGCAGCAGATCTCATCGGGCGCTCTCGACGCGCTGCCGGACGATCACCTGATTGTACGGCTGCGCGCGATTCTGAGCGCGCTCGCAGCCGGTGCGCTTGTGGCCACGAAGGTCCTCGGACTGTCCGAAAAGCTTAATATTGAGACGTCGCGACTCCGAATCGCTCAGCTGACGGCCTGTGCTCCGCCCAGTCTGAAGGACCTTGGCTCGGGTACGGCAAGTCTACAGGCGGAAGTGGACAGATTGGCCCGCTACCACCGAACTTTGGCGCGTGCACTTGAGATGGACGAAGCCCGCCTCTCGCCGAACGTCCTACGGTCGAGGGATGAATAGAAAGAAAGATAGGCTGCGTGGTGGCTCCCGCCAAGTAGCGACTGAATGGAGGGTTCCACGTCTCAACGAATGGTTATAGCTGCACGTGATCCAGACCGATCCGTGCTGCGATTCCTATTCGGTCGGGATGCCTTCGGCCGCGTCGTCGCCGTTACGCCGTCCTGGACTGAGGCTGGCAGAGAGCTATTCAAATGTGTGGATCGAATCCTTCGGGACGCAGGCATGGCGACGACGCGATGGCATTTCGCGACAAGAAAGCTAGATCGACACCCAGCGTATTACGGGCGCCCAGTACCGGAAATTCCAGAGAATCCTGTCGATATTTTCCATCCCTCGCTGGCACAGGTACCTTGGCTCGAGCTCGACCACGCTGTCAAGTCCTTGGACGCTGAGTGGAAAGTCTCTGATCAGCCCGCTCGCCTTACCTGGACGGGTGGCGATTCTGAGTCGTTCGATTTTACGTGCTGTGACCAACGATTGGAGGATGCAGTTGTGGTCTGCATCGAGCACAAGCTAGGAACGGTTATCCAGATAGAGGCGAGCGTGTCAGATGTAGTTCGCTGGTATCTGGGTCGTGCTTGGCTCAAGCGGGCTGCCGGTGGGTTTGCATTCGAGGAGCCCGATACTGAACAATGAGCACTGCGGAATAGGTGTGGACAGCCGGCACTTGAATCGTACAAGACGGTCGCATAACACAGATCTATTGGATTCTCCAATCGCATGATCCGCATGCACTACTTGCCGTATTCCTCCCTACGCCCGCGCTCTAAGGGAAGGGCAAAATCCAGCCGCAGCTGTAACCGCGGCCGCGATTCCGCACAGCAAGTGCGCTCATGATGTGTCCGTGGCGAATGCTTGTTGGAGACGCAGCTGGGCGAGGAAGCGGGTGCAACGATGACCATTGACTTTGGCCTTCCGGAAAGTGGACGCGTTGAACTGGAACGCCTACTGGCGGAGCTTAGCGAGATCGTTGTTCATCGACGCCTGCGGCGCGAAATAGCCGCACTGTTGGATCGGTATCCACGTCCAACGGATTCGTTAGAAACAGCTCCGTTCGACCGAATTCCTTCGCGTATGTTCTTGCGCGGCGTCGATTACATCCTAGCGGAGGGGGATGAGTTCCTCGTGCCCGCCTCTGAGGGACTACTGCGGACCTTCGGAAGCAAGGTGGGACGTGAGCAGGTTGTCTTGCACGAGTTTGACGGGTTCGGTACTTTCAGGAATTTGGATCTATTCAGGGATTGGGGTGGTGGACTTCTTCTCGATTATGAAGCTGACGAGAAGCGTCTAGGGGTTCTCGCTTCGACGACCATCGAGACGATCGTTGACCTAGTCGCCTGCATCGCCCTCAGCAATATTGACTCTCCTCCTGCAATATTAACTTTTCCGCCGTACGTCTACAGTTGGGAGCGAGAGCCTTATGACTGCATGGTGCCCCAGGACGTATTCAATGGCCTTGGATATTCGTTTGGGTTTCGGGCCGGTGGCAGACGCCTTTCGGTTAACGATTCGGGTGTCATTCTCTTGAGGGTGAAGAGATGAAGCGCGAAGGAGCATAACCGGTGTGGATTCTTTCTAAGCCAGGTCCGCTGACGGTCACCAGGGGGGTTGGCGCGGCATTCGTTTCCGAGGTGATTGAGGGGCCGCGGCGCCTTCTCGAAGTAGCCGGCGAAACTTTGCGTACCGCCGACCTATCCGGCCAGCCTTTGCACCGGGCCGACTTTTCGGGACTGGACCTGAGGAAGACCAAGTTCATCCGTGCACGCTGCCCTGGTTCCGATTTCTCAGGCGCCAATTTGTCACTAGCCGACTTCAGCGGCGCTCAAGCCAATCATTGCGATTTCCGCGGAGCAATGTTGGAGGGCGCCATTTTTGATGGCGCTGCGTTGGTTGGAAGTGATTTCAGGGGAACTGATGCGAGTCTCGCTAGCTTGCGAGGAGCTCTCTTGGAGCTGGTTTTGGAGGACGAGCGAACCAGCTGGCCCGAAGCCCTTGTGAGGGCTAGGATGGGGTCAGAACACGCCAGGAGCAACCCGCAGAATGACGGCGGAACACCCGGAGGGTCTATTCGCTCGGATTGAACTGAGCATAGAGCCCACCCGCAATCAGGGCCAACAGGAAGCTGATGGCCAACGCGAGCCCACCCCCAAAAGCGGCCCCGAAAAACGGACCCAAGAGACTCGAACGCATAACGAACATGATTCCGCCGCCGAGTAGGATCACGGGGGCCAGGACGATCGCCAAACCCAGCAAGATCATCAGGCCGCGGAAACCTCGCTGAGTGGGATCGTCCACGTCTGGGAAGAGCACCGTCACGAGAAACACAACGGAGCAAAACAAGATAGCAAGAAGCGGCAGGCCCGCTAGCGAGGCCAAACAGTAAGGCCACAGGTCCGGTCTCAGGACCACGCACACGATCGCTGCAAGAACGATGGACAACGTGGCCGGCATGGCTTTGGCCGCGATCTCCGAGAAGCAAATAGTCGTCGGCTTGAACGGAAGCGGCTTTTCTAGATCGACGCGCCTTAAAACCTCGATGAATCCGCTCTGAGCGACCACCATGCTCGCCAAAAACACGCTCATGGTCTGCATGGATAGAAACAGCGTGCCGTCCTGCACAATGTCGTGGTTCTGGTTGAAGATCGGCATGATTCCGAACAGCACGCCTATCGCCGTGAACATGATGATGAGCAATGGAGCGGCACGCGTTTGAATGATCAGCTCGCGCCAGAGGATGGCGATTGGTCCGGTCGCTTTAACCCGCATCAGCCAAGACCAAGAGCGTGCCTTCACCTTGCCGGACCGTGCACGTTCTTCCGCAACGGCCACTAGGTCTCCGCTCTGCTGCATCTTTCGAATTTTAAAGCTGTCGAAACCGCGGGCGGCGGCCTGGTCGTACATCCACCCGACCTGCGTCATCGCCACGGCGATGGCTGCGCCGGTCAAGGCCAAGAGACCGAAGGCCGCAATGAAGAATGGCCCCCACGATCCCTGGAGCGGCGCCATGACCATCGTGGTCGCCGCCGTCGCGGTAAAGAACACAATTTCCAGCACGGGGTCTCTTGCCAGCGCGACGAACCCGGCCCAGCCGTGAGTCGATGAGACCCGCCACGCTATGTAGGCCGCAACGCTCAAGAATAGGACAACTCCCGCGCCAGTGATCACGCGCCGATTGCGATCGCTAATCAGGTCGCTGCGGTTGATAAAGAGGCTTAACGCGTAGCCGATCGACACCCAACAAAGTGCCACCAAAATCCACGCGATACTCAACGCACGAAACACATAGCCGGCCGAATCCGGATTGGGCAAGTTACGGATCAAGGTCGTGACGCCTGCCGCCGTGGGCCGCCATCCGATGAGCACAAAGAGCAGCGGCATCAGCAGCGTGAAGAGATAATCCCGGACCAGCCTAAAGACGAGAACGATACGCGGACTCAGCGGCGTCGCAAAGAGCACATCCACGTCCGCGGGCCTAAACGACAATCTCTGCATTGAAGTGCTGAGTGCCAGCAGCAGAGTGAAGAACCCGAAGGCGGCAAACACGAAAGCGTGCAGGACCTGCAACGGTGGAAGGTCGAAGGTCATGTTCGTGGGAAAGCCGCTTCGCCTCCCGTAGGCGCCGCTCATCGGCCTCATGACCATGAAGAAGTAGTAGGCGACGACGAAGATAAGCCCGATCAGACGTCGTCCGGACGTCAACGACCTCTTAACGCCGTTGACAACCGATCTAGTTGAGAGGAAGACCAGTGGCTTCATGGTTCTCGTCCGTGAGCTTCAGGAAGATCTCCTCGAGGCTCTGTCCTTGGAGGTTGCTTCTGGACTGCAGCTCCTGCAGCGTGCCTTCCTCGATTCTCTTGCCGCGCGCGAGGATGATCACCCGGTCGCAAAGCTTCTCTGCCGTGTCCAGCAAGTGCGTGGAGATGAGGATGGCGCAGCCGGCGGTCCTGGCCCTCTGCAATTCCTGCTTCAGCTCGTGCGCGCCTGCCGGGTCGATGCCGATCATCGGCTCATCGAAAAGGAACACGTTCGCGTCGTGAATGAACGCGCAGGCCACCGACAGCTTCTGGCGCATGCCCTTGCTGAGGGTCGCTACCAGCTCAGAGCGCTTCTCGGTAAGGTCGTATCGCTCCAGGAGCTCGGCCGCGTGTTTCTCGTACCCGTCGAGCCGGTCGAAGCACATCGCGACAAATCGCAGATGCTCGTCCACCGTTAACAGCTCGTACAGCGATGGGACTTCCGGAACGAATGCCAGCCCAGCTTTGGCTTTGGCTTGGTCCACAACCGTGTCGTAACCGTTGATGAGGATCCGGCCGTGAGTGGGCCGCAGGATTCCCGCTATGCAGCGCAACGCGGTGGTCTTCCCCGCCCCGTTGGGGCCCAACAGGCCGACGATCTCGCCGGGATTGATCGTGAAGTTCAATCCCTCGACAGCCCGGAAGTTCTTGTACTGTTTAACGAGCTGTTCGACTTGGAGCATCCGAAGGCTAGGTTGTACCTGCCGGACAAGTGCTTAGCGCTAAGTATCAAGCGTCAAGGAGCATGCCTCCGGACCTAAAACGCCCAACACTTGATACTCAACGCTTCCTTCGGTCCAGGTACGATGCTGCCCGTTTATATCATGAGTGTTGAAACTCTCGCAGGCGCCGTACGAGCTGAGATGGCGAAGGCTATTGCAGGGCAGCATGCTGTCGTCGAGCAGCTTCTCGTGGCCATCCTCGCCGACGGGCACGTGCTGCTAGAAGGCGTGCCTGGCGTAGCCAAAACGCTGATGGTGCGGACCCTCGCGCGAACGCTCGACCTCAGCTACGGCCGCATTCAATTCACTCCGGACCTTATGCCGAGCGATGTGATCGGCACGAACGTGTTCGACTCCAAGAGCGGCGACTTCAAGCTTCGCAAAGGCCCCCTATTCGTGAACGTCCTGCTCGCCGACGAAATCAACAGAACGCCACCGAAAACCCAAGCCGCGCTATTGGAAGCCATGGAAGAGCGCAAGGCTACGATCGACGGCGAACCGCACCAGCTCCCGCCGCCCTTCGCCGTTTTCGCGACCCAAAACCCAATCGACTTTGAAGGCACTTACCCGCTCCCCGAAGCGCAGCAGGATCGCTTCCTTCTCAAGGTGATCGTCGAGTATCCGACCCCCGAGGCGGAGTTAGAAGTGCTGCATAGACACCACGACGGCTTTAAGCCGCAAAACCTGGATCAGTCCGGCATCAAAGCGGTGGTAGGCGCGGAAGAGCTGGCCGAGATGCGTGAAGAGGTGCGGAAGACGACCGTTGAAGAGAAGATATTCGCCTACATCCTCGGGATCGTGGACTCGACCCGACGCTCCCATGACTTGGCTGTTGGAGCGTCCCCCCGAGCGGGCATCGCCCTTCTGAACTGCTCCAAGGCCATCGCCAGGCTGCGCGGCAGAGACTTTGTGATTCCCGACGATGTCAAGGAGCTCGCCCTGCCCGTGCTGCGGCATCGAGTGCTCATGCGACCGGAAGCTGAAATCGAGGGACTCACCGTCGACCGGGTTCTGACCAGCCTTCTGGACGCTCAGATCGTTCCCCGCTGAGCCTCCGCGGATATTCAGAGGGGTTTCACGCGTAGGATCAGTGTTTATGAAGCGTTTCGCTGCAGCCCTGCTGTTCATCGGTCTGGCCGTCGTCTCGTTGGCCCAGGTCGACCTCCCAAGCAAATACCGCAAGGAGCCACCCAAGGCGGGCGATACCGTCGCCAAAGTGGGTGGACAACCGATCCTCGCATCGGATGTGGAGCCCTGGCTTTGGGAGTGGCTGGGCAAAGGCGCAACCAACGACTTGATCTCTTATCTGATGGTCAAGGAAGACGCGGCCAAGAAGGGCATCGTGGTGAGCGACGCAGAAGTGGAGAAAGCGGTCGACCAAGAGATCGCGGCGCTGCGCAACTCTCGTCCAGCAAACGTCGATGACGACGTCAACAAGTGGCTAGAAGAACAGGGATTCACCCGCTCGCGCATGTTCTTGAGAATGAAATCCAAGCTCTTGATGGACAAGGTGCTCGAGAACACTTTCCATCCGGAGAACTACGTCAAGGTTTCCACTATTCTCGTCAAGCCGGCGAGCGCGGATGCCGCCGCCGTATCGGCCGCAATCGGCAAGGTTCAGGCGGCCTATGATCGGCTGCAGAAAGGCGAGGCATGGGAGAAAGTATTAGCCGACTCGACCACAGAAAAAAACGCCGTGCGCTCAAAGGGTGAACTCGGTTGGCGGGAGTTGACGGCCTTTCCTGGATCCGTACAAAAGGAGCTACCTTCTTTGGCCGCAGGGGGATACACAAAGCCCGCGCAGACCAACTACGGCATTCAGCTTTTCCGTGTGGACGCGAGAGGAGCGGAGCTCAAAGGCGAGGAATTGCAGGGCCTCAAGGAGTACTACATGAGCGCCATGCGCAAACAGTATTTGCAGGACCTCCAGAAGACGGTTAAGGTCGAGCGACTTTTGAAGTAGGAGGGGGCGTCCATGCCCCGACCTCCGTTTCCACCAAATCCTTGGTGACTCCGGCCTTTAACTTACCCAGTCTTGTCGGCTGTCGTCTGTCGGCTGTAGGCACTTGCAATCTCAGAGATTCATCAGCCTCGCCGCCGTTTCCATATCCTTGTCGCCGCGGCCGCTAAGGTTGACCAGAACACGCGTGCCCTCCGGAAAGAGCTCTCGATTGCGTAACACCGCGAACGCATGGGCCGATTCAAAGGCCGGGATGATTCCCTCCTTCTCCGACAGCCAGCGGAATGCATTGAGAGCCTCGTCGTCAGTTGCGGACACATATTGCACTCGCCCGGAATCTTTCAAGTACGAGTGCTCGGCTCCCACGCCTGGATAATCGAGACCGGCAGATACGGAATGCGTGCCCAGCACCTGCCCATGCTCGTCCTGCATGAGATAGCTGTAAGACCCATGCAGGACCCCCGGGGTGCCGGCAGATAGGGGTGCCGCGTGTTGCCCTGAACTCAGGCCCAGCCCTGCCGCCTCGACCCCATACAGGCGGACCTCCGAGTCGGCCAGAAACGCCATGTAGAAGCCGATGGCGTTCGACCCACCTCCCACGCACGCGACCCCAGCATCCGGCAGGCCACCGAATCGCTCGAGATACTGAGCTCGAGCTTCGTCGCCGATGACGCGCTGGAATTCCCTGACCATGTAGGGATAGGGATGCGGACCTGCCGCCGTGCCGATGATGTAGTGGGTATCGGCTACGTTGGTCACCCAGTCTCGCATGGCCTCGTTCAGCGCATCTTTCAAGGTCTTGGTGCCGCTCGACACCGGGTGGACCTTCGCGCCCAAGAGTCGCATGCGAAACACATTGAGCTGCTGCCTCGCGCAGTCCTCTTCGCCCATGTAGACCTCGCACTTGAGCCCGAAGAGCGCACAAACCGTCGCAGTGGCCACGCCATGCTGCCCCGCGCCGGTTTCGGCGATGATCCGCTCCTTGCCCATGCGGCGGGCGAGAAGCGCCTGCCCAAGCGCGTTGTTGATCTTGTGCGCGCCCGTGTGGTTGAGATCCTCGCGCTTGATCGCAACATGGAGCCCCAGTTCTTCGGAGATCCGTTTGGCTTCCGTCAGTGGCGAAGGGCGTCCGACAAACTCCTTGAGCAGACCATCGAACTCGGCGCGAAACACAGGGTCTGCCCACGCCCTATCAAATTCCGCCTCGAGCTGCTCTAAGGCCGGGATCAGGGTCTCAGGGACATACCGCCCGCCATAGGCGCCAAATCGGCCGCGTTCGTCGGGGCGGGCAAGCATGCGAGATTGTAGCGCCGGCCCAAACAAACAAAAGGAGAGCGGCTCCAATAGGAACCGCTCTCCTGGAACGTGGTCGTTCTGTTCGAACTTACGGAAGGACGTGGCCGCTGGCCGACAGGCTGCAGGACGGGTTGGTACCGACCACTGCGATCGTGTACGTTCCGCCGCCAGGACAGCCAGGCTGAGCCTTCAGGTACGTCGGCGAAAGATTCGCCCACGTAACGGTGGCGCCGGTGTCGAGCTTGGCCTCCATAGCGTACTGCTCCTTACCGGAGTCAATCTGCTTGAGGTTGGCCACGCAGCTGTTCTTTCGTGAGCTGGCGCGAGCCTGGATGAAGTTAGGAACCGCAATCGCCATAAGGATGCCGATGATCAGCACGACGATCATGATTTCAACGAGCGTAAAGCCCTTCTTTTTGATTCTTGTCATTTAGAAATTTCCTCGTCCTCCCGGCAACATCGTGTGCACCGGTTGCACTAACGATTCCGTAGTGGCGCGCGATAACCCCTGGCAATTCTGCGGGGAACTCGCCTGGGATAAGAACCCCTCAAAAATGAGATCGGGAAGAACCGAAGTTCTTCCCGATCTCGGCTTGGGCGTGGCCCAGCAAGACCAACCTAGACTAGGTTAGGGCAATACGTGGCCGCTGGCAGACAAGCTGCAGGACGGGTTGGTACCGACCACGTCGATCGTGTACGTTCCGCCGCCAGGACAGGTCGGCTGAGCCTTCAGGTACGTCGGCGAAAGATTCGCCCACGTAACGGTGGCGCCGGTGTCCAGCTTGGCCTCCATGGCGTACTGCTCCTTACCGGAGTCAATCTGCTTGAGGTTGGCCACGCAGCTGTTCTTTCGTGAGCTGGCGCGAGCCTGGATGAAGTTAGGAACCGCAATCGCCATAAG
>JAXDKF010000317.1:0-2571 GCA_034667265.1 Fimbriimonadaceae bacterium | reverse complement strand
ATTCTCGCTCCTCACTTAGAGGGCGAAACGCCGCTTCATTTTAAGCGGCGCTAAAAGGCTGCCGAGATTGTCTGTTCGAGCTTTGATATAGCTCGTGATGTAGGGAAAACATTGGCGAGAAGCCGCGCGCCATGTCACGAGAAATAGGGACCTAAAATCCCGCGACACACCCGCGAAACCGTGCCGGGCCAGGCTTGATCGCTATTCGCAATCCACCCTAATTATCCGCGCCTCGCGATTCGCGTCCACTTCAACTCCCTACCCGCTGTCTGACGCCGAGCTGGATGCGGACGCACTCGACCCGACAACTCCAGCACGGGCGGAGCCAATCTTTCTGTCCGCAAAGGCCACGCGCTTCCGAACGTCCCGCGAAGCTCTCGCTTTCAAAGCGCTGGACCCCATTGGCCTCGGGCGATGCCAATGCTGTTGCTGGATGCGAATCGTGACTACCTCGGCGCGGAGATCACCGGAACGCGATCCCACTTGTAGTAGTAGCTCCAGGCCTCAAAACCGTTGGGCACAGAGCGGCCCTCTAGGTTCTTGGGATCGAATTTCCAAGAGGTCTGGTTCGCCTTCGTCGCTTCCGCATTCCTGCCATTGGCGGCAAGAGCAGCCGCGTAGACGTAATACGCCGACGCCTGCGTCGGTGCAGCTTTGATAGCTGCCTCGGCATAGC
Organism: Fimbriimonadaceae bacterium; assembly: GCA_034667265.1. Taxonomy (GTDB): domain Bacteria; phylum Armatimonadota; class Fimbriimonadia; order Fimbriimonadales; family Fimbriimonadaceae; genus JANYLD01. Next base: position 1,895 of record JAXDKF010000317.1, on the reverse strand, counting down.
GCAATCCATCAGCCTTCTCGCCGCCCAAAAGCGCGGTCAGAGCGAGGCCGAGCAAGCCCCGATAGGATTCCGGGCGAACCTCCAGCGCGGTCTCGAACATCGACTGGGCGCTTGCGGCCAGGAACTTCTTTTCGTCGACCGTTCCCTTGCCTCGCACCGCAAAGGCCAGGGAGTTGTTCCCCTCCTCCAAATAGGCTTCTTCGTTCAGAGGCTCCGTATAGACCGCCGCCTCAAAGTACTTGCGGCCCTCGCCATAGTTGTTCAGGGCATCCGCCAACGCCGCAAGGTAGTAGTTCACCTCCGGGCGAGCTCCCGAATCACGCTGAAGCTCCGCGGCCACTTGAGACAAAAGGAAGGTCTTGTGAGCCCGTAGCGCAAGGAACGCTTGCGCAGTCTTGACTCCAAGGCTCTCCGAGTCCAACGCGACCGCCGCAGTCATGTATTTCGTCGAGGCGTCTTCGTTGTTACTGATGGCCTGCACCATCGCCATGAGTGCATTGCCATAGGCATCCAGCTTGGAGAGCTTCTCCATCTGCTTGAGAGTGTTTAGGGCGTCTTGAGTGCGCCCGGATCGAACCTGAGCATAGGCCAAGCGATTGGTGATCTCTGGCCGATCTAGCTGTCGGCGGTAAACGGGATCTAACGCCTTGATCGCCATCGAATACCTGCCTGCCCTCATGGCGGAATCCGCATAAATCAGCACGTTGTCGGCAGACGGCTCACCGATCTTCTGCAGCTTTGACTCGAGCAGTCTCTGGCGCGTGTTGATCGCTTCCTTGAATGCGGATTGTATGCTTTTCAAAGCCTCGTTTCGATCGGTTCCCCGGCTGAGCGTTGAGAATGCCCGGTGGAGGTGAATGCCGGAAAGCAGCTCGGCGGCGTCGGGATTATCCGGCTGGCTCTGAGCCCAATCCTCGGCGTACTTCTGAGCCTTATCCAAGACGCCCTTGCCCAAATACGACCGCGCCATGATCATGCGCGCGCGATCGTCCGATTGCGAGGCCTTCATCGCGATGCGGGCCTCGAGGATCGCGTCGTCCCACTTGCTGTCCTGCAGGAACTCGATGCCCTTGCTCACGTGGACGTCCGCGCCCGCCCCCACCTCGTTGTCGACCTTGACGTTAACCACCTTCTTGGCCGAATCGCCCTTGGTCGTGTAAGCGGCAAAGGTGAGCTGCAGGCTTCCGTCGGCCTCTTCAACCGTATCCAGCTTGAACTCGTAAGGGACGCTCGTGTCGCTGTCGCGCAGCTCGCTGCCGACGTAGAACTCCACCTGGGTCACCGGGTCTGACGAGGCGACTGTCACTCTAAAAGTGCGCTGGCGGGAGATCGTGTCTCCGGAGTTGACGTCCACCGACACATCGGTGTCCAGGGGAACGAGGGCGAGCAGGGCGGCGGCGAGCAGCGTGGTGGGAAGGCGCATGACCACTGCAACGAACGCCGGCGTTCGTTCTTGCGGTCCGCGGAGACGGCGCTAGGTCGTGGTGTCGGGCAGGTGGCGCCCGACCACTCCGACGGTGAGGCCGCGGGGCAGGCCGTCGTCGCCGTCGGAGACGTGCAGGTAGATCCGGGCGATGAAGCCGGCGCCCGACCCGGAGCCGAGGGCGACGTGCGGCCCCAGCAGGATCTCGTGGCCGTCGATCTGCGCGAGGTACTCGTCGCGCCAGCGTGTCCGGGCCAGCTCGGACACGCCCGCCTTCCACTGGGTGATGCCGACCTGGCGCGCCGCCTGCCCGAGCGACATGCCCATGTCGCCCTCCGCGTAACGGCCGGCCAGCTCGTCGAGCTGGCGCAGCGTGCGCAGGACGAGCGCGGGCCGGCGGAAGGGGGAGTCCTCTGCCGTCTCGAAGGCGCGCGGAGCGAAGCGCAGGTGCCCGGCGGTCGCGGCGACGCGC
>JAXDKF010000316.1:0-2859 GCA_034667265.1 Fimbriimonadaceae bacterium | reverse complement strand
AACGCACCCGTTGTAGCGCTGGAGTGCACGCTCGACGTTGGGTGAGCGCTTGATGAGATCGGCCAGGATGCTCACCCCATGACAGATGTTGGAGTCGATGGCGAAGAGATCGGCCGACGTGCAGCCCTTCCACTTTCCGGCGTGAAACGGCATCACCTGCATCAGGCCGCGGGCGCCGACGGAGCTTTTCGCCCTCGGGTCCAACTTGGCGTCCTCGGTCAGGAGCACGCCCACAAGGAGGGCCGGGTTGATGTTCTTTTTCCCTCCTTCGACGACTATGGCACCGGCGATCCTTTGCGCAAGCAGGGTATCATTGGTGTACTTGCGGAGAGAGTATGCCACTCGCTGGATCTCTTCCAGCGCCTTTGCGTCGGTGGGCGGAGTGTAAGCTTCAGTGCCGGGCGCGGTTGCAGTGACGACTGCCGCCGGCAAATGCAGGAGCTCGCCGGGCCTTATGAATTTTGGATGCTGTTGCCTGATGGTCCAGAGGGTTCCGGCAGCAAGCAGCACCACGGCGCTGATCCCGTGAAGTGCCGCCTTGATTACTCGCTTCCACCGAGGCGCGGGAGCGTTTGCCGGTCGTCGAACCGGCACATTGGTAAAGGGATCTCCGGCCCCTGTCCGCCGCTGTTCCACTTCGAGGTCGGCCATGTCAGTCTCGGTTGCACCTCATATGCCAAACCGGGTATGGAGATTGCCCTCCCGCCCGTGCCCGCCTCCCACTACACTGATGCTGAATGAAAGAGTCTGAAGGCCTATACCGCTCCTTTCGCTTTCTCAAGAAAGCCCTCCTTGGCCTTGCCGTCGTACTCATTGGACTCGTGCTCTTTGGATACTTCTTCTTCATGCGCCATGTCGACGCGCCGAAAGCATGGAGCGCCGCGGACAGAGAGCTGCAAGGAGACATGCTGCAATACGGGGAAAAAGTCCAGCGCAGAGCAAAAGTCTTCATGCGCCGGCCGAGTGATTACTACCGGGGCGCCAACGGAATCCTCTACGCGACGAACGATCGCCTGATTTTTATCGGTGTCGCGCCGGGCAGCAAGGTCGAGAGCTCAGATGCGCCACCAATCATACTCTCGCAGGAATTTCCGAACGACACTCTGCTCGACCTGCGTGGGACTCGTCTTTACCTCCTTACCGCGCACGGTGTGCGCGTAACGCACCCGGGCGTGCCCCGCGGGGAGTTCGCCGCCAGCAGTGGACAGGAGGCTGCCCTCGATTCCCTCACCGAGTACGTCAACACGATCCACGACGCCCAGCGCAAGGAAGCAGCCCGGGAGAAGCGACTGCGCGAAGCCGTCGCCACCCTGATCAAACAGCCGCTGTACTATACAGTCAAGCGCGGCGACGCCCTCTCATTGATCGCGACCAAGTTCGACGCGACCCCGGATCAGATCAGACAATGGAACCAGTTGGAAGGAGACCGCGTAAAGATTGGACAGCGGCTGCTCGTGAAGCCGGCCAAGAAGTAGCCCCAAATTCAACGAGGTATTGACCATGGACGATCTCAAGCAGACGCTCGAGAAGTTGCGCGAGGAGCTGGCGAATGCAGGCAAGAGGCTGGCGGACCTTGCGGACAAAGGAAAGGCGGAGCTGCCCGGCGCTGCCAAGAAGATCGACGAAGAGTACAAGCGGATGCAGAAGCTGCTGGATTCCGCGGTCGAGAAGCTGAAACAGAGCGTTCGAAAATAGCGGCTCGGGCGATTCGCAAAGGAGGCGAGAATCGCCCGGCCAGTATTCAGACCAGGTGCGGGCGTGCCTCGTGTCCCGCCCTGTACGCCGACAGAATCTGAATGTCCCCCACTGTCGGCGCTGCGATCGAATAAACAATTCCCAGCCGCCAGCTCTCATGAGCGAGATGGAAACGCTGGGATACGAGGTACGGCGCGTCCTGGATCGCTCTTTTCACCGCATTGTCCTCGATCTCCGAGAGAGGCTTGTCGGGCAGACAAATCTCCGGCGGTGGTTCGTCGCCGAACTCGAGGCGCATTACTTCAGCGCGCGTCGTTATGAGCCAGCATTCCATTGGGAGGGATTGGGAGGGCGGTGCGGAGAGGATCCGACCGCCAAATCTGCGCGTAACGGAGCGTCGCTGCTAGCTGCCTATCGCTCTGAAATCAGGGACACTCGATGTCCCAGATCGACGGGCCATCGGTGACGATCGAACAGGTCTTCGCTGTCTTGCTGTGAGTGGCAATCGCGTGCCAGCTCGGAGGGGGTCCCGGATCGACCGTAGCGGTAACCGTCACACCAACGGTTGGTACGAACCCCTGCGCAGCGCCAGTGCCGGCGAAGTAGCTGCCCTGGCTGTCCATCAGAAAATTCTGCTCGTAAAGAGCAAAGTTTCTGAGATCGGTCTTCATCGAGGTGATGTAGGCTTTTTCCTTGACGTCGACGAACTTGGCGATCGAAATGGCGGCGAGAATGCCAAGCACGAGGATCACTATAATGAGCTCGATTAGGGTAAAGCCCTTGCGGCGAGCTCCCATCTAGGCCTTTGGTGAAGGTTGTTGACTCCCTTGCTGAGAAAGAAGGTCTAGGTATCGGGCGTTTCGCACAAGGCCGAAATGCGATCGCAGCGTGGTGCGCCGCGCGCCTGGCCTATTTGGCGGCTTTGGCGGGAGCTTTCGGCTTGAATAGCTGCGCGTATTGGCCGTACCCCTCTACTTCCAGCTGCGACGCGGGGATGAAGCGCATCGACGCCGAGTTCATACAGTAGCGAAGGCCAGTGGGTCGGGGCCCGTCGTCGAACACGTGACCGAGGTGTGAATCAGCGTGCGCGGAACGAACTTCGGTGCGGCTGAAGCCCAGAAGACGGTCGGTCTTCGTGCGAATGTTGGCGGGCTCGAGCGGTCG
>JAXDKF010000315.1:0-8443 GCA_034667265.1 Fimbriimonadaceae bacterium | reverse complement strand
GGGGGGGGCTATAGCCGCCCCCTCTTTGTGTAAGACGCGCGCCGATGTATGCTTTGCAAACCTCTTGAAACCTGAAACGAAATACGCCAAATCCGGCGACGTCTACATCGCCTACCAGGTCACCGGCGGCGGTTCATTCGACATGGTCCTCGCGCCGGGGACTGTATCGCACCTCGACCTCGATTGGGAGCGGCCGGCCCGGGCGGAATGGCTCAACAAGGTCGGCTCGATTTGCCGCCTGATCAGGTTCGATAAACGTGGAACGGGACTGTCGGATCGGCCCATGCAGATGGCCACCCTCGAGCAGCGAGCCGACGATATTCGCGCAGTGATGGATGCCGTGGGCCTCGAGAAAGCCGTTGTCCTCGGCGCATCGGAAGGCGCCTCCATGGCCTGCATGTTCGCAGCGACGCATCCAGAACGGGTGCAGGCGCTGATCACTTGGGGCGCGATGGCCAAGTGGGTCCGCACGGACGATCACCCGTGGGGAATGGATCAGGAAGAGACCGAACGCATGATCAAGGACGTGCAAGAGAATTGGCCGTCCGAATGGTACATCCGCGGTCCAGGCGCGGGCATTGGCTCCGATCCACCGCAGACCGTTGTGGACTCGGTGATGAGTTACATGCGCGCGGCCGCCAGCCCTTCGGCTGCCGCTGCTTACGAGATGATGAACGCGGAGATCGACACTCGCCCGATCCTCGGATCGATCAACGTGCCGACGATGGTGATGAACAGGACGGGAGATCCCTTGGCGATCATGGAGGGCGTCCGCGACATGGCTCGTAGGATCCCCGGCGCGATCGTGAAGGAGTATCCGGGCAACACCCACGCGATGATGCTGCAAGCCGGTTTTCCGGGCGCGCCGTCGGAACCGCCCGAAACGTGGGACACGGACAAGGTCGTCGGCGACATCCAAGAGTTCGTCACCGGCATGCGTCCCTCGTACGTGGATGATCGCGTGCTTGCGACGGTCATGTTCGTCGACATCGCGAACTCGACTCACACCCTCAGCGAAGTGGGCGACAAGGTTTGGAAGGACAAGCTCGGCGCCTACTACCAATTGGTGCGGAGTGAGCTGACTCGGTACCGAGGCAAGGAAACGAACACTGCAGGCGATGGCATCATGGCGAGTTTCGATGGACCGGCGCGAGCCGTGCGATGCGCGTCCGCGATCACGGCCGGAGTCAAGCCCCTCGGCCTGGAGGTTCGAGCAGGCGTGCACACCGGCGAGGTCGAGCTGATGGGCGACAACATCGGCGGGATCGCGGTGCATATCGCGTCTCGCGTTCAGGGCGAGGCCACCGCGGGAGAAGTCATGGTTTCCAGCACCACGAAGGACTTGGTCGCTGGTTCCGGGCTGTCGTTCCGCTCATTGGGAGAGCGAGAGCTGAAGGGCGTCCCGGATCGGTGGAGCTTGTATACGGTCGTGGCTTAACGCCATAACCCTCTTGCGTCCCCTAGGTCGGGCCCTCTCCCTGGGTCTCAGGTTCGGCCCCTCCGGCCCCAATACCCTAAGACCCAATTACCCAATACCTGCATGGAACCGCAATTCCCGGGCACTCCGGCCCGGCGCGAGACCCGTACACTGGGGATATGACCTGGCTACTCGTGACAGCCACCGTCGTGCTTGCCGGCTCGGGTGGCACTTCAACTGACAAGCTCTTCCAAGCTGTAAAGAAGGGGGATGTTGCCGCCGTGCAGGTTCTCCTGGACCGAGGCGCGGACCCCAACGCGAGCATAAACGGCTGGCGGCCTCTCATGAGCCTTGGCGGCTCGGACGAGCAGGCTCTTGCCGTGGCCAAGCTGCTGGTAGCCAGCGGGGCCAAGGTCAACGTGGTGCAGCAGGATCGCGGATGGACTCCCCTCACCTGGGCGGCCGCGAAGGGCGAGCACGGGACGGCACTGGTCAGCTATTTCCTCGAGAAGGGCGCTGACGTGGGCGCCTCGCTCGATACGGGCGAGACCGCCCTGCATCTAGCCGCGAGGGCGAACGCGCCCGAATCCGTCCGGGAACTGCTGCGCTTCCGCGCGAACCTGCGAACCAGAACTCACGAGGACCACAGGCCGGACGCTGACCCGAAGGCGGTTGGCATGGCTTCAGTGACGAAGCGCTATCAAAGCCTTGGTAAAGGGCTCGTTTCTCAATACGAGCCAGGCTATAGAGAAGCGGGGAAGACACCCCTGTTCGCGGCCGCTCGATCTGGGAGCGTGGAGATCGCAAACATGCTTTTCCACTCGGGCGCGGATCTGAGAGCTCGAGACCTCAATGATTGGACTGTGGTACACGAGGCCGCGCAGGCGGGGAAAGCTGACGTGCTGCAGTTCTTTATTCAAAAGGGCGCCTCGCCGAACGCCGCATCCAAAGCAGGATTCCGGCCGCTGCACGTCGCCATGAGAGGACCTTCGGGCTTGCCCGCTATCGAGTGCATTCAGGTGCTCTTGAAATCCGGCGCCAGCCCCAATATGAGGAACGAGACTGGCCAGACTCCGCTGGATCTGTTGACTTCTGACTACCGGCGCGCATTGTCCAGCCGTAGCGCGGAGAACCCCAACCTTTCGCCGGCATACAAGGCTGGCGTGGCCCAGGCGGAGCACCTTCTCAAGGTGGCCATGAAGCGCCCGACCGCAAAACCGGCGCCTGCCAAAGTTTCGCCCAAAGCCCCTAAGAAGCCCGCGAAGAAGGCGCGCGCGCCTCGCAAACACATCGGCCCGTAGGCTGCTGCCGATGGACGTTATTCTGCGCGGCGCAGCCGCGCAGAATATGCAGTTTTCATTCCCCTCGCTTTTGAGGGAGGGGCCAGGGTTGGTGAACTCATGCCTCCCAATCCGGAACTCGGCAAGGCTGCTCCCGCGTGAGGTTCTGCAAGTCTCCAGCTTGGGAGAACTCGTTCCCAAGTATGGGCTTGCATCCCGTATCGACTTGTCGAACAATGTAGCCGATGACGCGAGGCTGGCGAACGGCTCTGTACACGGTCAGTGGACTATTGGTCCTGCTGATCGTCGCGGCCATTCTCTTCCCGATCTTCGCAAAGCCGCATCGAGGCAAAGGTGGCTTTCTCGTAAATGCAACCTCGCACCCACTTGCAAACACTCCGATCGTCGTCCGCACATCAGGGGGAATACGGGCTCTCACCACCACCGCAGGAGCCGAGTTTGATCTGCCGAAAGGCGAGTGGGCTACGGCCAAGATCGACGGCTATTTACTCGCCAGAAGGATGCATCGGACCGGCGGGCCCGACCGCCACGTATTTGCGCCTTCCGCCACTCTGGAAGTGATCGCGAAGGATGAAAAGGGCCAGCTCCTCAAGGGCACGATAATCGCAGTGAGCTCGCCGCAAAACCAGTCGACGGAATACCCGAATCCATCAGGGCGAGTTGTCATCGACAACGTCCCCGCGATCTTGGACAATCGAGATGTGAGGTCCTGGATTCCATCGCGCCCGATGAAAGTCGTGAAGACGAAGCGCACCGACGAGAAAGGCAAGATTCGCATCGAGTACACGTTCGGCAAGATTTGGACCTAGGCTTCCATCGCCCACCCCGACCTTATGCCTCCGGAGTTGCATTCTCTCTAGGTTAAAACACAGAAGCACAAAGGACTCACAGTGACACAAGCCCGCTCGGAAGGCTGTAACCAAGTGGCCCAGGACTTCACGATCAGTTGCGTCAGAATTGCAGCTTATGTCTTTCCGACTAGTCAGTCGCGAGGAGGTGTTGGAGCCTTACTCGGCGCTTTGGAATCTCGAGTATCCGCAGGATCGGCGGAATCCGGAGGAGATCGGCGCTGGGTTTGCCAACCTAAAAGCGGGTGCGTTCGAAGAGAACTGGGTGCTGGAAGACGATCGCGCCGCCGTCGCAGTGGTCTCCGCCACCGATTGGGAAGGGAAGGGGGAAGGGATCACCGCCGACGTGATCATGCATCCCGGCCACGAAGCCGAGCTGTTCCCGATCGCGAGGGCTCGGGCTGAGGGCGCCGCTGGCCGGGCGGGAGTAAGTCGGCTCAATACTTGGGTGTCAGACGGGATGGATCGCAGGATTGAGCTACTCCAGGCCGCTGGATACAAGAACGTCCAGACCGTGCCGGTCACCCGATTGGACCTGGAGCCCTTCGATCCTGCGCCGTTCATCGAGCGGGTGCCGTGGCTTGGGGAGGCTCTTGATGGGCCGCACGCCTCCAACGGCGGCCTGCGGCTCACCACGATGGCGGAGCTGGAGGCAGAAGGCGTTGACTGGGTGCCGGGGCTGTACGCGGCCACTCAGGAGATGATCGAGGACATGCCCAACCCGCATCCACCGCAGCAGATGCCGATCGAGCAGTACCGGTCGATGGTGCGGGATCCGAAGAACTTCGACTTTGAGTGGATGATCGCGGTAATGGACGGGGATCGGATCGTTGCTTACACGAGGGCTGCGCCCTCCAAGAGCATGCCCGAACTGGCCCGCACCGGCGTTACCGGGACGGTACGCACGCATCGGCGGCAGGGCCTCGCGACGGCGGTCAAGGTAGTTGCGATCATGCGACTAAAGGAGGCGGGATTCAAGCTCCTGCAGACCGACAACGACGAGACCAATCCGATGTACCAGCTCAACCTCCAGCTCGGCTTCACCGATCGGTGGAAGTGGATGCACTGGGAGAAGGGGCTGGGTGGTGGAGAATAGGACCTATAAGGAAGCAGCGATGGAAGAAAGACTACTGCGGCCGCATGGCGGCTATAGAGGGCTAAAGGCATTCCAAATGTCTGAGATCGTCTACGACGGAACAGAAGCTTTTTGCAGACGATTTTTAAAGCAGAACTGGAGAATGACTGACCAGATGGTGCAAGCCGCGCGTAGCGGCCGCCAGAATATCGCGGAAGGCAGCGCTGCCTCCGGCACTTCCAGCAAGACAGAGCTCAAGCTGGTAGGCGTGGCCCGTGCCAGCCTCGAAGAATTGCTGTTGGACTTCCAGGATTACTTGCGGCAACGAGAGCTTGAGCAATGGCCCAAGGAACATGAGAAGGCAACGTTCATCAGGAAGTTGGGTTCGAGGCCGGATAGGACATATACGACCTATAAGACCTATATAGAAGAGAAGACGGAGGAGACTGCGGCAAACACCTTGATTTGCGTCATCCACCAGACTTGTTTCTTGCTGGATCAGGTGAAGCGCCAGCTAGAGAGGCAATTCCTGGCCGAGGGCGGCTTCACAGAGAGGATGCACCGGGTGAGATCCAACGCGCGGAAGCAAGGATTATAAGACCTATAGGGGCATTTATATACTTGACGAAGCAATCCATGCTATAATGGATGCATGGACGGCAGCCCAAGAATCCCAAAATCCCTACTCGAAGTAGTCCACTTTTTCCAGAGTGAGGCCCGCGCCTTCGAGGCGTTCCGGGACCACCGATGGAAGGACGGCAAGGTCACTTGCCCACGTTGCGAGTCGGAGCGCGTTCACTTCATGGAGAAGCAGCGCAAGTGGAACTGTAATGGCTGCCGCCGCCAGTTCTCGGTCAAGGTCGGAACGATATTCGAAGACTCTCCCATTAGCCTGAGCAAGTGGCTTCCCGCGCTCTGGCTGGTATGCAACGCGAAGAACGGCATTAGCTCTTGCGAGTTGGCCCGCGCCCTGGGAGTGACTCAGAAGACGGCCTGGTTCATGTTGCAGCGCCTACGACTTGGCATGCAGGAAACCGGACTCGTTCAGATGGGCGGAAAGGGTTCCGAGGTTGAAGTGGACGAAACCTTTATCGGCGGCAAAGCGCGGAACATGCATCAGTCGAAGCGAGAAAAGCGAGTGAACACCACGTCCGCTTTGACCGGCAAGGAGTGCGTCATGGGCTTCCTAGAGCGGGGCGGAAAGGTCCGCACGTTCCACGTAGAGAGCCGCAAGCGCAAGCATTTGCAACCCTACATTCAGGAGCATGTTAAAGAGGACACGTCCCTCTACACGGACGCGCATCCCTCTTATGTTTTGCTCCAACAGTGGTATCGGCATGAGTTTGTAGACCATGCGGTCAGCTATGCTGAGGGCCGCGTGCACACGAACGGATTAGAGAACTATTGGAGCCTACTCAAGCGCTCGATCCGGGGCACGTATGTCTCGGTTGAGCCGTTCCATCTTTTCCGCTACCTCGACGAGCAAGCGTTCCGGTACAACGAGCGCAAGAGAACCGATGCCGAGCGGTTCGCGTTAGCCTTAACTAAACTCTCAGGCAAGCGCCTGACGTATTCAGAGCTGACGGGCAAGGAGTTGGGGTGCCAAATATGAAGGCGAGACGCAAGCCAGCCGGTGGCCCAAAAGGCCGAGACGCGGACGTGTGGGCAAGCGCCGAATTCAAGAGGCTATCCGTCGGTCTGGAGAAGATACTGACGGTTCCGAAAAAGGCGGTTGAGAAACGCGCCACGAGTCTTCGTCTTACAAAAGGTAACAAAGGCTTAGAGACCTCAATCGAAACGCTTCCGCGCCCCGTCCTCAAGGGTGACCGTCCTGGAGGAAAGATGGCCGCCTTAGCCGAACCTGCGACTCGCCAGCAAGCCGCTGTTCGACAAGATTTCTCCGTCGTGTCCCTGTTCTCGGGGTGCGGCGGATTGGATCTTGGATTTCGCGGTGGATTCAAGGTCTTCGGCCAGGAATACGAAGCCCTTCCATTCGACGTCGTATGGGCAAACGATATAAACGCGGCGGCGTGTAGGACCTACCGCAAGAATCTTTCTGACCATATCCATTGCGGCGACATATGGAAGGAAATGGAGTCCATGCCGGAGAGCGCGGACGTCGTGATCGGCGGCTTTCCCTGCCAGGACATTTCCTTGAACGGAAAACGAAAGGGTATCGCCGGTGATCGGAGCGGGCTATACCGCGCTATGGTCGCGGCGGTAAAGAAACTCAAGCCCAAAGTGTTCGTTGCCGAGAACGTTAAGGGACTCCTGCTCGACTACAACAAAGAGTCTCTAAAGCAGATCATCGCGGACTTTGAGGCGCTTGGCTACAAGGTCACATACCAACTTTACATGGCGGCGGACTACGGCATTCCACAAGTGCGGGAGCGTGTGTTCATCGTAGGAACGGCTGAAGGTGTGAAGCCATTCGCCCCGCCCTTGCCGGTCCGCGTGAAAGGCAATTGGATGACTTGCTCTGAGGCAATTGGCGACCTCATGGCCGCGAAAGAAGACGAGAGCGTAAATCACATTTGGAGCCGGGCCGCCAAGAGCCAGGACCAAGGCAACAGGAGCATTAAGGCGAATAAACCCGCCGACACTATACGCGCCGAGTGCCACGGCAACATTCAATTTCACTACGAGTTGCCGCGCCGAATCTCAATGCGCGAAGCAGCTCGTTTCCAATCCTTCCCCGACGAGTTCATTTTCGACTCCAAGCTACGCGAGACAGAGCGACAAGTGGGCAACGCCGTTCCGCCCGTTCTCGCGTGGCACATCGCCAAAGCTGTCATGGACTGCCTCGCATGACTCGGGAGGAGTTTGAGGCCCTGCTAGTCAAGGCCACAAAGAGGCTGAACGAAGACGTCCGTCAAAGCGACAAGTATCACAAGCCAGACGCTTTCCAGCAGCGCGTATTCGACGTGCTGAAAGAGGTTGCGGCAGGCTCTCCGTTGGAGGTAAATCCAACCTTCCATCCTCACGCTTTCCCGGACATTCGAGCGAACGGCTTCGGAATTGAAGTTAAGAGCGTTGCCAATGATTCATGGCTTAGCGTCGGCAACAGCGTCTTCGAGGGCATGCGGGACAAGGACGTCAAGGACATTTACGTGATGTTCGGCAAGCTGGGCGGAATGCCCGCCGTGAAGTGGGGCCGCTATGAAGAAAGGATCACGCACGTTCGGATATCGCATGCGCCGCGCTTCGTTTTAGAGATGGACCGCGACTCGTCCATCTTCGGCAAAATGGGCATTTCGTATGACGGCTTTTGCAAGCTGACGCCCGACAAAAAGATGGGCCACATACGCGAGTACTCGCGCAATCGGCTCAAGCCTGGTGAGAGACTATGGTGGCTGGAAGACGAAAACAGCCCCGGCATGAATCTGGAAGTCCGGCTCTATATGAAGCTCCCACCGGTGGAGAAAATCAGGCTTCGCGCTGAAGGCGCGATCCTGTTCCCTCAGATCGTCGGAGGTAGCCGGGAGAAAGAGAAGTACAACGATGTGGCATTTTTCTTTCTGAAGTATCGCAACGTCTTCTGCCCACAGACGCGGGACCTCTACACGGCGGGAAGCGTGGCAGGAAAGGAGCGCGGCGGCAGTTATCTCCAGCGGTCTCTCAAGAACATTGAGGACGCAATGAGACAGGCGGCGCTAGACCTTCCAGACGAGCTAATCGTCGAATACTGGGGCAAGAGCGTCAAGCCTGAGAAGCGCATCCGGGAGTGGCTTCGGCGGGCGGACGGCTACGCCAAAAACTGGAAGCCTTCCGACCTCCTGTTCAGAGAAGAACAGGGAAAGAA
>JAXDKF010000314.1:0-3674 GCA_034667265.1 Fimbriimonadaceae bacterium | reverse complement strand
ACGGACGATACCGCGCTTAACAAGCTGAAGGAAGACCTCGAGGAGCTCGAGGCCACCATCGGCACGCGCGAAGAAGAGTGGAACAACGTCGAGAAGAAAGAGCCGATCGTCGGCGAGGCTGAGATCGCGGGAATCGTCCAGAGCTGGACGGGCATCCCGGTTACCAAGCTCGTCGAGGCGGAGAGCCAGAAGCTGCTCCGAATGGAAGAGGATCTGCATCATCGGATCATCGGCCAGACGGACGCGGTTAGCGCGGTCTCGAGGGCTATCCGGCGTGCACGCTCAGGCTTGAAGGATCCGAAGCGACCCATGGGCACGTTCATTTTCCTCGGACCGACGGGTGTCGGAAAGACGGAAATGGCAAAGGCTTTGGCCGCGTACCTGTACGAAAAGGAAAGCAACATCGTTCGGATCGACATGTCCGAATACATGGAGCGATTCGCGGTCTCCCGACTCGTCGGCGCCCCTCCGGGATACGTCGGTTACGAAGAGGGCGGCCAGCTCACCGAGCAGGTCCGGCGCAATCCGTATTGCGTGGTGCTTCTCGATGAGATCGAGAAGGCCCACCCCGAGGTGTTCAACATCCTCCTGCAAGTCATGGAGGACGGACAGCTCACGGATAGCCAAGGCCGCACGGTCGACTTCCGCAACACTTTGATCATCATGACGTCCAACGTGGGCGTGAGGCCGATCGAGCAGGACAAGCCTTTGGGCTTCCGAGACGTTCGGCAGGACTTCAACGACCCCAAGGTCTACGAGTCCATGAAGACGAAGATGCTGGACGAGATGAAGAAGCTCTTCCGGCCAGAGTTCCTCAACCGTGTGGATGAAGTCATCGTGTTCCACCACCTGAAGCGGGAAGAGATCCTCGAGATCGCGGAGCTCTACCTCAAGCGGGTGAACGAGCAGGCCAAGTCTATGAACCTCGTCATCGAGCTGAGCGCGTCGGTGAAGGACCTTCTGGTGGACCAGGGTTACGACCCGAATCTGGGTGCGCGGCCTCTACGACGCGCGGTCCAGCGGTACATCGAAGATCCGCTCTCCGAGGAGTTCTTGCTCGGCCGGTTCCAGGCAGGCGATCGCATCCTTGCCGATCTGGACGACAACAAGACGGTGATCTTCAAGCGAGTCTCGACTGAGGATAGCGGCGGGAAGAAAGAGAAAGAGCTCGCCGCTCCTAAGAAGTAAGCCTCCGTAAGAAGCTAACGGGGCTGAAGGCATCGCCTTCAGCCCCGCTTTGCTTTGTGCGGGCAGCCACTCGCCGCCGAGTTGTACCAAGTAAGCCACGGCGGCGAGAACCTGCAAAGCGCGCCGGGACGAGCACCGGTGCGGACGCGTTCCAAACAGGCGTAAACTCATAGAGTGGACGAAATCGTTAGCGTCGACCCTGAAGTCATGGGCGGTACGCCCGTGTTCACTGGCACTCGTGGACCGATACAGACCTTGCTCGACTACATCGAAGGGAACGATACGCTCGAGGCGTTCCTCAATGATTTCCCCACGGTGTCTCGGGAACGAGCCATTCAGTTCCTTGAGTCCGCAAAGAGCGCTCTCGTGGATCGCGTCGCTTGAGGATCCTGCTGGACGAATGTGTTCCCAAGGGTCTGAGAAGTCGCTTGATCGGCGATATCGGTCTCGACGCTTAACACTCAACGCTGAACGCTCAACTCCCATCGCGTCCTTTCCCCGATGCCGTCCGTCTTGAGGTCGTGGGGAACTGCATATGAAAGCAAGGGCGCTCTGGGCTGAGTTCATCGGAACGTTCGCGCTCATCTTCGTCGGCATGATGGCGATTGCCACCAATGCCCTTCAGCAGGCTGACGCGGTGCAAAAGGTGAACGCCGCCAGCCACTCGAAGGGCGCCGCACTGTGGATCGCGGTCACGGGCGCCATGAACAACGGCGACATCGGCCGAGTCGGAATCGCGCTCGCCCACGGCTTCATCATCGCTGTAATGGTTTGGGCGACGATGGCGGTCAGTGGAGGCCATCTGAACCCCGCGGTCACGTTTGGCCTTTGGCTGGGCAAGCGGATCACGCTCAAGCGGCTCCTTGGATACTGGGTCGTTCAGATCGCAGGCGGAATCGCCGGCGCATTTGTAGCCAGCGCCGTTCTGCCTACGGGAGAACTTCTCAACGCCAATATCTTCAATTCCAGCTACGGGTTGCCCCAGGTTGCCAAGTTCTTCATGGACCCCGATCAATCGGTGATCGTCAGCGGCGTTCCGATCTATGCGCTCTTAATCGAGGCGATCCTCACCTTCTTCCTGATGTATGTCGTCCTTGCCACGGCCGCGGAGCGTAGGGTTCACAAGATCGGCGCTCTCTTCATCGGTCTGACGGTGACCTTGGACATCCTCGCGGGAGGACCGTTAACGGGCGCCGCGATGAATCCGGCCAGATGGCTCGGCCCAGCATTCGTAGTAAGCGGAGAGCCCGCTGGTGGTGCTGGAGGCGTCATCGGCGCCGCGGCTTACGCCAATTGGGCTGTCTACATCATCGGGCCGCTGCTAGGTGCGGCAATCGCCGGGATAGCCTACGGCAGGGTGCCTGAACAACAAGAGGCGTACGGCGCTCTAGCTGAGGAAACCGCCGGCGTCCTCCCGCGCTAAGACAAGTTGAGCCGGGCCAACGGTCCGGCTCAACGAACCTGAACCCCGCCGTACGTAGTCCAACCGAGCGTGGGTAAGCGGTCGGCCAATGATCTCATTGCGCAGCTCCAGGATCCTTCAGAAGAGCTAAAGCTCGACGTCGAGGGCTACCCCTTGCGCGTGACCAGCCTTTCGCGAGTCCTGTGGCCGGCGAGCAAAGGTGTTCCGGCCATCACCAAGCGAGACCTGCTCCTTTACTATGCCCAGGTAGGCGGGTTCATGCTGCCCCACCTACAAGACCGGCCATTGGCTTTCGTCCGCTTTCCTGACGGCTTGGAGGGCAAGGAGAGGTTCTTCCAGAAGCACTGGGACAAGGGTCGGCCGGAGTTCGTGCAGACAGTGTGCATCTGGTCCGACAAGAATAAGGGGCCGCGCGATTGGATCGTGTGCAACAACCTCGCCACGCTTCTCTGGCTCTGCCAGATCTCCAGTCTCGAGATTCACGCTTGGTATTCGCGAATAATGCCAGACGGGGAGCGCCCAATGGACTTCTCGTCTTCGCCGGAATCGCTGGAAGCATCTGTGTTGAGTTATCCCGATTTCGTAGTCTTCGATCTCGATCCAAATCTAAAAGACACGGAGTCAACCTTCGACAAGCCCGCGTTCCGCAAGACGGTCGCCGTGGCTTGCGAGCTGCGGGAGTACTTGGACAAGCTAGGCATGAAGGCGTTCCTCAAGACTAGCGGCAAGACTGGATTGCACCTCTACATTCCCATCCGGAGAGAGCACCCGTACGACGAGGTGAAGGCTTGGGCAAAGGCAGTCGGCAAAGAGATCGAGAGCCGCTGTCCGGAAGAAGTGACGATGGAGTGGTCCCTGAGCAAGCGTCCCAACAAGATCTTCATCGATCACAACCAGAACGTGCGCGGTAAGACGCTGGTCGCGATCTATTCCACCCGGCCCGCCGTCGACGCGCCTGTTTCGTTCCCTGTTAGCTGGGACGATCTCGAGGATATCGATCCACGAGAGTTCACGATGCGCACGGCGCCAAAGCTCCTCCAGAAGCAGGGCGATCCCTGGGCAG
>JAXDKF010000313.1:0-7529 GCA_034667265.1 Fimbriimonadaceae bacterium | reverse complement strand
CGAATGCCAGACAGCATGTCCACGAGCTTCGACCGGACGATCATCTTCGCCTGAGCCTTCTCGTTGAAATCCGTCCACATCAGCGAGTAACCCCACTCGCTGTTGATGATGCCGATCGGCTTGTTGGCGGGACGATACTGATCGATCAAGCCGCGAAGCGCGTCGTAGTCGTCGATGACCGTCTCGGGATTCTTGGTGCTTCGATAGGGGTGTACTGACACCGCGTCGAAGTACTCCAGCACGCCGAGCTTGAAGCATCGCTCGAGGAACGGCCAGTCGAAGCCCGAACATGCCGGTCCGATTAGCCACTCTTCAGGAGCCACGCGTCGGACGCTCTGTCCGACCAGCAGCGCTAGCCGCGCGTAGTCGTCGACATTACTATAGGGCTTCCAGAAGCGATCCTCGTTCGGCTCGTTCCAGACCTCCCAGATGAAGCCGCGGCCCTTGTATCGGCTGACCGCCGCCGTCACGAAGTCGACAAACGCGGTTCGCGACTCGTCGGTCGACGGGGCATAGCCGCCGTTGTAATACTTATTCGTGTAGGCGGTGATGAAGATCGGCCGCAGGTCGTGCGCCTTGAGCTTGGTGACCAGCGCGTCGTAGTACGTGAACTTATACGAACCCTTGATCGATTCGACCCTCGTCCACGACATATCGCAACGAACGAGCTTTGCGCCCGATTGCTCGATAGCCGTTAAGGTCGCCTCGTCAGGCAGGTCTTCGAAGTTTCCGTTGACCGCCCAATTGGTGACCGATGTCGACGCCGGCAGCGGATACTGCTGGCGATAGTTGGAGGTCTGTGCAATACCAGACCCCGTGATCGCTGTCGCGGCTGCGACTACTAGTAAAACCTTTTCAACTCTCATGGCAATTCAGGGCTCGTCCCCGTAATGCCATCGGGTGGGTTTTGGGCGCCTTTTACCCCCACTTCTTTAACAGTCTGCGAATCTGGTAGAAGCGCTTGGACACAGGTTCAAAAACTGCTCCCGGAAGGGCATGAAAGCGGTGCTTTTTACCTGGGAATGGAAGCGCTAATTGAGGAAGTGGCAGCTAGCAAAGCGACCGGCAGAAACAATTACCAGCGCTCGGCGATTAGGTCCGCAATACGCACTAGAAAGTGCTCGTCGGAAACGTCGAACGAGCCCACTTGATGGCCGTCGATATCGATCTGCCCGAGCACCTCTGTTCCCTGCCGGATCAGCACCACGATTTCCGACCTCGTATCCACGCTGCAGGAGAGATAGTTGTCCAGGTCGCGAACGTCTTTCACGATCTGATTGCGGTGCTCTTTCACGGCCGTTCCGCACACGCCGAGGCCCACCGGGATCTGCGTATGGTCGGTCGGTTCGCCAACGAACTCATCCAGAACCAGGCCATCGCCATCCAGCCTGTAAACACCGGACCAATCGTAGCCGGGGAGCTGAGACAGGGCCTGCATGGCTTTCCTTCTGAAAGCAACTCCCTGCTCCGGTGCGACGTCGAGATCTTGAATGATTGCGTTCGCTTTATCGGGAGCGATCATGCGGCCCCCAGGGTACCTGCGGCGCTGCATGTAAGGGAATGTTCAACGAGCACATTGGTAACGGAAATTAATTTGCCGATTCTATATGAAATCTGTGTTCTACTGTGGAACAGTTGCTTTAAGCAAGCAACGGAATGGGCCTCGGATCGATCACATCCTAACCTCCCCGGTAGCGGCCTAATTCAACCTCTCACGGCGCGGTCTCGATTTCGAGGCCGCGCTTTCTAATTGCCCGGTATTGCGGTGTTACGGTGTTACGGCCGGAAGAGCCCGCGTCTCCGCGTGAAGTCGGGATGCGACCAACGATGGAAGAAACACGACCAACGACTCTCCTTCGGCCGCAATACCGTAATACCGTAACACCGTAACACCGAGCACATCAGCTCTGCGTGACAGATTCCCCGACACTCAGCGCTCAGCACCCACAACCCCGCAGGTACCCTTCCCGTGAACCTGGATGAGCAACAACCGAGTCGACGTCACCGTGATCGGCGGCGGTCCTTGCGGACTGTTCGCCGCTTTTTATGCCGGGCTCCGAGGCATGTCCACTCGCGTCGTCGATAGCCTCCCCGAGCTCGGCGGACAGCTCACCGCGCTCTACCCCGAAAAGTACGTCTTCGATATGCCCGGCTTTCCCAAGATCCTCGCCAAGGACCTCGCCCGAGACTTTGCCGAGCAGGGCGCGCAGTTCGGCGCGGACCTCGCCCTCGGAGACGCCGCGCTACACCTCATCAAGGACGAGCAAGGCTACACCCTGACCACCGCCGCCGGCCGAGAGCTCCCCACTCGCACGCTCATCATCGCCGCCGGCGCGGGCGCCTTCACCCCCACCCGACTCGGTGTGGAAGGAGAGGAAGCCTTCGAGGGCAAGGGCCTCTACTACGGCGTGCGCGAGAAGTCGATCTTCGCGGGCAAGCATCTCCTGATCGTGGGCGGCGGCGACAGCGCGTTCGATTGGGCGATCAACCTCTTGCCGATCGCAAGCGCCATTACCCTCGTGCATCGCCGCGACCAATTCCGCGCGCATGAGGACTCCATCCGCCAGGTCCAAGAGAGCGACGTGCGCATGCGCCTGTGGTGCACGGTCAAGGAGCTGCACGGCGAGGACGGCCTCACCGCGGTCACCATCGAGAACACCCAGACCAAGGAGCGCGACCGCATGGATGTGGACGCCCTCATCGTGAATGTGGGATTCAAGAGCTCTCTCGGCCCGATCAAGACGTGGGGGCTGGAGATCGAGAAGAACCAGATCGTGGTGAACCGGCGCTTCGAGACCAACCTGCCCGGCGTCTTCGCGGTCGGCGACGTCTGCACGTACGAGGGCAAGCTCAAGCTAATCGCCACTGGGGTCGGCGAGGCCACGACCGCGGTCTGCTACGCCAAGACCTACATCGACCCGGAAGCGCGCCTCTTCCCCGGCCACAGCTCGGATATGGATCTATCGGCGGAAGCGAGAGCTGCTTCTCACTAGCCCCTTCCCCTTGTGCCGATGTATTTTGCGGCAGAGGGGGAAGGGGTTGGGGATGGGGGTCTGTGAGCAGAGATCGGTGAGCAGTGAGCAGTAAGCAGTGATCAGCCCGATCACCGTTCACTGATCACCGACCAACCGATCTCGCCGTAGAATGGAGTGACATGGCCGAGTTGATCACCGAGGACCCGGAGATTCTAGGCGGCACGCCCGTCTTCACGGGCACCCGCGTACCCGTCCGAACGCTGTTCGAATACCTCGAGGATGGCTACACCTTGGACCAGTTCGTGGAGTACTTCCCCACGGTAACGCGCGATATGGCTCGCCAGGTCCTCGACGCTTCGGAGCACGCTCTGCTCAGCCGCAAGTCTGCATGAGGATCCTGCTAGACGAGTGCGTCCCCACCCCGATCATCAAGCTGTTGGCCGGCCATGAATGCCGGACGGCTAAGCAGTGCGGATGGGAGGGCATCCAGAACGGCGCTCTTCTTCGACTTGCCGAGCCGCAGTTCGACGTGTTTATCACAGCCGACCAGAACATGCGATACCAGCAGAAGCTGGAGCAGTTCGATATCGGAGTCGTCCAGCTTTCTACTAACAATCTGAGACGCATCGAGGCGGCGAGTGAATTGCTCACTCAAGCAGTCGATCGAGCAAAACCACGCGAAGTTCAGTTGATCACGATTCCGTAGCCACCGGCACCCATCGGCCATCCTTCCGGCCGCAATACCGTAACACCTAAACGCCGCAACACCGCTCCCGTCCCCCCCAATACCCAATACCTCAACACCCAATACCTGCGACGGTTGTTGTAACATTCCGGCATGTCAACCGTAGCACCCGAAGAAATGTTTCTCGCAGTCGGCAAGACCTTCCCGTGGCACGAGGTTTATGTGCCCGACTCCAAGGCCGCCCTCGACTTCTACACGAAGGCGTTCGGCATGGGCACCAAGGAATATCCCATGGGCGAGATGGGCACCTACCACATGCTCACCGTCGACGGTACTCCCGTCGCCGGCGTGATGTCGACCACCGAGATGCAGATGCCCAACGTGCCTCCGCAGTGGTCGGTGTATCTGGCCGTCGACGACGTCGATAAGCGCCTCAAGATGGCCAAGGACCTCGGCGCGAAGGTCGTGGTCGAGCCGATGGACATCCCCAGCGTTGGCCGCATGACTCTCATCTCCGACCCGCAGGGCGCGCACATCTGGCTGTACAAAGGCGCGTAACTGCGCGCTGCTCTGTGGGCGCGCTTCATACAGAACCGGCGTCGCGATGGTCGCGACCCCGGTCTGTATGGCACCGATACTTGTCGGTGAGCCCATCCCAATTTTCATTCTCTCGAGCTTTTGAGCCCTGGCTACAGTAAAATTCAGCTTAAGGCTCGCTCGCGTAGGAAACAGTGGCCGCCTTGCCAAGTAATGGCCATAACCGACGAGCAGATTCTAAAGATCTTCGATAACGAGAGCGATGCCACCTCGCTTCAGGCAGCGCTCCACCAAGTGCTCGATCAATGTCGTGGCGTCGACATTTGCGTCGGCTACCTCCACCTGAGAGGCTGGAACATCATCAGTGGCCTGGTCGATCGGCTGGAAGGAAAAGACACTGATCAGGCTCGCGTTTTGGTCGGGATGCACGCCGATCCGATAACTGAAATGGAGGCTGCGGCCAGCATTCGACCCGCAAGGCCAACGCCCGATCCACCGACCCGAAAGAAGCTACGGCAAGAAATTCTCGATCACTTCCACCACCAGCTGACGTTTGGCCTTCCGAGCAATACGTACGAAGCGACCCTGCGTCACATGGCGGCCCAGCTCCGGCTAGGCAAAGTAGCGCTACGGCTCTATACACGGCAACGCCTACATGCCAAGCTGTACCTCATTCGCAGGAACGACGTGGTTTATCCGCGATACGGAATCGTAGGGAGCAGCAACTTAACGGCGCCAGGCCTGTGGAAGCAGGGTGAATTGAACGTCGCCGTGCATGACCAGCAAGACTGTAAGCAGCTCCAGCAGTGGTTCGACAAGCGCTGGAATGACGAATTCACGTTTGAGATCACTGACTTGATCGAGACAATGATTCGCACCGGGTGGGCGCGCGAAGACATTCGGCCGTTCCTTGTTTACTTGCGCATGGCCTATCACGTGGCAACAGATGGCCTGGAAGCGAGGAAGGAATTCCCCATCCCCGCGCCATTCGACAAGGAGCTCTTTCCTTTTCAGAAGGAAGCAGTGCAGCTGGCCGCTCACAAGTTGCTACGGGAGGGAGGTTTTGAGGGCGTGCTGCTCGCCGATGTCGTCGGTTTAGGCAAGACGTTCATGGCGTCCGCGGTTCTCAAGATATTCCAACAGGACCGCGATGAGCGGGCGCTCATCCTATGTCCCAAAAACCTGATCCCGATGTGGGAAGGTTTCGTAGGCAGCTACAACCTCAATGCGAGGGTAGTTTCCGTTAGCAATCCCAAGAAGTTCAAGGACTTACCTGGGCGCTACGGGTGTGTGGTTATTGACGAGAGTCACAACCTTCGAAATCGCGAGACAAAGACGTGGCGGGAGCTCTATGACTTCATCGAGAGCAACAAGGCTCGCGTGATCCTTCTGACTGCGACACCCATGAATAAGAATTACTCGGATCTCAGCAGTCAGCTTCGCCTATTTGTTTCTCCGGACAGCGATCTTGGCGTCCGCCCCAACAAGCATATTCGAGACCTACAGAACGCTGGGAAAGCACTGCCCCAGTACCCGACTGCGCTTAGCGCGTTCGAACAAAGCATTCACAGCGAAGATTGGCGAGAGTTGATGAGACTCTTCATGGTTCGCAGGACCCGTCAGTACCTCATAGAACGGGGCTATGCGGCTTACGACCAAGAAAAGGACCGCTACTTCATTCGCGATGCGAAAGATGTGCGCCGATTCTTCCCCTTACGCGTTCCCAGAAAGGTCGATTTTCACTGCGACGACAACGACCCCAACGATCAATATGCGCGACTCTACTCTCAAACTGTCGTAAACACGATCCTGAATCTTGATCTGCCTAGATACGGCCTTGGCAATCATGTCGATCCAAAGGCAGACGTCGAAGATCGGCATAAGGCAATAGTTAAGGATCTGGGGCGCTCGGGGCGCCGCCTCATCGGCTACTGCCGAATGAACCTTTTCAAGAGACTCGAGAGTAGCGGCCACAGTTTTCTGCTCTCGATCGAGCGGCACATCCTTCGAAATCTCATCTTTGCCTATGCACTGCAAAATGGTCTCGATCTCCCAATCGGCACTCAAGACCCATCATTGCTTGATCCAGGTCTTGCGGATATCGACTCTACGGCCGACCTCGAAGAAGACGATCAAACCGAAGAGAGCCTAGATGACATCCGGGAAGCAGAAGCGGAATCGTTTCGAGAATTTGAGGCCAAAGCGAAGTCAGCGTACGACCGGTATCGCAAGCACGGCCAAAACCTTTTTCGCTGGCTTCCCTCCAGTTATTTTCTCTCGCGTTTGCAGAAGCAGCTCATTGCCGATGCGAAGGCGCTTGTGGAGGTCCTCGCGATGGCGGGCGATTGGCGTGCAGCACGAGATCAAAACCTAAACGAGCTCGAGAAACTTCTGACGAAGAGCCATCCCAAAGAGAAGGTCATCGTTTTCACTCAATTTGCGGACACTGCTCTGTATTTGGGCGATCAGCTGCAAAAGAGGTTGGTCAAGGATGTGGGAGTGGTTACCGGTGGCACGTCCAATCCAACAGAGCTCGCCAAGAGATTCAGTCCCAAGAGCAACCATGCGGCGGTTGACGAAAAGGATGAACTGCGCATCCTGATTGCTACGGACGTCTTAAGCGAAGGCCAGAACCTTCAGGACGCCCACGTGGTGGTGAACTATGACCTTCCATGGGCGATTATCCGCCTGATTCAAAGAGCGGGCCGCGTTGATCGCATCGGCCAAGACAATCTCAGTGTCTATTGCTACTCGTTCCTTCCGCAACAAGGAGTGGAGCGGATCATTCGCTTGCGAACAAGGCTTGTTCAGCGGCTCCAAGCCAGTGGCGAGGTGCTCGGCACGGATGAACAGTTCCTTGACGAGACGGTCAACATGGATCGAGATCTACGACGCTTATACGCGGAAGATCCAGACCTTCTCAAGGACAAGGATGCCGAAGTCGACCTTGCCAGCGAAGCTATGCGCATTTGGGAAAACGCAAGTGAGGAGGATAGAGAGGCGGCGCTGAATTTGCAAACCAACAGCTACGCTACAAAGGTCAACGTGGATTCAGGGGACAACACCAGAGAGAGCGGCGCCCTGGTTTTCGCCCGCTACGGCCCCTCACGATTTGCCGTTTCCCGAGTAGGCAAAGATGGCACGGTCCTAACAGAAAGCTTGAGCGAAGTTTTGAAGGCGGCCCAGTGTCTACCACATGAGTCGCCGAGACCACGGCACAAAGATCACCATGATCTTGTTAAGAAAGCGCTGGAGACGATCGCCAAAGAACGCCGCTCAGGCGTTGGCCGGTTAGGCTCACCGCGCGAACCTCGGCGTAAGGTATTCGATCG
>JAXDKF010000312.1:0-6506 GCA_034667265.1 Fimbriimonadaceae bacterium | reverse complement strand
GTGGCCAGGCCGCTGACCACTTCCACCAACGGCATAACGGGCGCGGGGTTAAAGAAGTGCAAGCCGGCGAACCGCTGCGGTCGCTGCAAAGCAGAAGCCAGCGCCGTGATCGAAAGCGACGAGGTGTTCGTCGTCACAATCGCCTCGGAAGATACAAATTTCTCGATCTCGACAAAAAGCGCGGTCTTGGCTGCGAGATCTTCGATGATGGCCTCAACGATTAAGCCGCACCCGGCCAACTCTGAAAGCTGCTCAACTGGGCGGATCCGCTCAAGAAGCGCCGTCCCCTCAACCTGCGTCAGCTTGCCTTTCTCGATCAACTTTGCCAAAGTCTGCTGAAGCCGGACCTTAGCATCGGCCGCAGCACTGATCTGCGAATCGAACACGAGCACCTGGTGGCCCGCCGCGGCCGCAACTTGCGCGATTCCCGCGCCCATCGCACCGGCGCCGACCACCCCCACAACCGTTTCCTTCGGCAGCGCGCTCAATGGCCCTTAAACTCCGGCTTGCGCTTCTCGAGGAACGCCGCCACGCCTTCCTTGCTGTCCTCGCTCTCGAGCACTTTCACGAAATTCGTTCGTTCCAATTCCAGATCGAGCCGTCCTTCTGCAGCTCCCCGAATAGCAGCCTTTGCCCCCCTCACGGCCAAAGGTGACTTCTCACATATCGCTTGCGCCAATGCCCGTGCTCTGTTAAGAGTGAGATCGTCTGCCGTGACTTCGGACACTAGGCCAGTTCGAAAAGCCTCTTGGGCGGTTAAAAACTCCGCACTCAGGATGTATCGCATGGCTTTTGCCTTTCCCAGTGCTGCCGTCAGCCGTTGGGTTGCGCCCGCGCCGGGGATCAGGCCCAAGTTGATCTCGGGCTGCCCGAATTTCGCGGTCTCGCCGGCAACGATGATGTCGCAGAGCATCGCCAGCTCGTTGCCGCCGCCCAGACAGTAGCCATTAACGGCCGCAATCAAGGGTTTTGGAAACTCCCGGATGACTTGCCAGCAGGATTGGCGCTCTTTGCGCAGCTCTTGGCTCTTTCGCTGCTCATCGATCTCCTTGATGTCCGCACCTGCTGCAAACACTTCTGGCCCGCCTGTGAGGATCACGCACCGGGTTTCGGGGTCCTTCTCGGCCTCGTTCAGCACCGTCGCAAGCTCCTTGAGAAGGTTCGTTCTGAGCGCGTTGCGGACCTCGGGACGATTCAGCGTGACGGTGACGATAGGACCGGCGGGCTCGATCAGAAGGTCTTTGTAGCTTTGCATGCGCCCCTCGGTGGTTCGAGGCTACCTGCTGGCTTGGGCGATACTCTCAATTGTGAGGGTCACGTGCATCGGAGGGGGGCCGGCGGGGTTGTATTTCGCGATCTCGATGAAGCTTCGCGATCCGCGGCACGAGATCGAGGTGATCGAGCGAAACAAGCCGGACGACACCTTCGGTTGGGGCGTCGTCTTTTCCGATCAAACGCTTCAGAACCTCCAGCAGAACGACGCGGTCAGCGCTTCACAGATTCTCGACAATTTTGCCCATTGGGACGACATCGACGTCCATTTCAAAGGGGAAACGATCACGTCGGGCGGGCACGGGTTTGCGGGCATCGCGCGCAAGCGTCTTCTGAACCTTCTTCAGGAGCGCGCAAGGGATCTCGGGGTCAGGCTGAGCTTTGAGACGGAAGTCGAAGACCTAAAGCAGTTCGCTGACTCGAATCTGATCATCGCCGCAGACGGGATCAACAGCCGCATCCGCCAAATGCACGCATCTGAGTGCCGGCCGAGCATCGACCTGAGAACCAACCGCTTCATCTGGCTGGGCACGCACCAGGTCTTCGATGCCTTCACGTTTGCATTCGAGGAGACGGAGCACGGATGGGTGTGGGCCCACGCGTATCGCTTCGACGAGGACACCTCCACGTTCATCGTCGAATGCCAGCCCGCCACGTGGTGCGCGTTGGGGCTGGACACGACGGACCAGGACGAGAGCATCGCCATCTGCGAGCAGCTTTTTGCCAAGTACCTCGGAGGCCACAAGCTGATGAGCAACGCGCGCCATCTGCGCGTATCGGCCTGGCTGCAGTTTCCACGGGTGACCTGCGAAAAGTGGTTCTCGGGAAATCTGGTCCTGATGGGCGATGCCGCGCACACGGCGCACTTCTCTATAGGCTCGGGCACCAAGCTCGCGCTGGAGGATGCGATCGGCCTGGCGGATGTCTTGCATTCGGGGATGCCCCTGCAAGAGGCACTGGAGGCGTATCAGGAAACCCGGTCCGTCGAGGTGTTGAAATTGCAGAGCGCGGCGCGGAACAGCACCGATTGGTTCGAGAACATGCCCCGATACGCGCACTTCGAGCCGATGCAGTTTGCCTACTCGTTGCTGACTCGCAGCCAACGCGTGAGCCATGAGAATCTCCGCCTCCGTGACAAGGCTTGGCTGGAAGGCATGGAGCGTTGGTTCGCCTCCCGGGCCGCCACCTCCCGAGACCCAAAACCCAACACCCAAGACCCCGTCCCACCCATGTTCACGCCCTACCGCATCCGCGATCTGGAGCTCACCAACCGCATCGTAGTGTCGCCGATGGCGATGTACAGCGCGGTGGATGGCACGCCGAACGATTTCCACCTCATCCACCTCGGCGCGCGTGCCCAAGGTGGAGCGGCTCTAGTCTTCACAGAAATGACCTGCGTAACGGCCCAGGGACGCATCTCGCCCGGATGCTGCGGCATGTACACGCAAGAGCACATGGCCACCCACAAGAAGATCGTGAAGTGGGTGCACGGGTGGACTCCCGCAAAAATCGGCCTTCAGCTTGGCCACTCGGGACCCAAAGGTTCTACGAAGATCGGATGGGAGGGAGACGACGAGCAACTCGCAACAGACAATTGGGAAGTGATTGCGCCCTCAGCGGTGCCCTGGTCACCTGAGAACCAAGTGCCGCGGGAGATGACGCAAGCCGATATGGACGAGGTCCGCGACGCTTTCGTCCAGGCCACACGAATGGGCGAGGAAGCGGGGTTCGACATGCTGGAGCTGCACGCGGCGCACGGCTATCTTCTCTCCGCGTTTATCACTCCTTTGGCTAACAAAAGGATGGACGAGTACGGCGGATCGCTCAAAAACCGCCTGCGCTATCCTCTCGAGGTTTTCCGCGCCATGCGTGCAGCGTGGCCAGCCCACAAACCGATGTCCGTTCGCATCTCCGCGCACGACTGGGTGGATGACGACAGAGGCTTGGAAGGCATCTCCGCGCAAGATGCGGTGGAGATTGCACGGGCGTTCAAAGCCGCCGGAGCCGACTTGATCGACGTGTCCGCCGGACAGACCAGTATCCATGCCAAGCCCGTTTATGGAAGGATGTTCCAGACGCCGTTCTCCGACCGTGTTCGGAACGAGGCGGGCATCGCGACCATGGCAGTGGGCAACATTTTCGAATTCGATCACGTCAACAGCATCATCGCCGCGGGCCGCGCCGATCTTTGTTGCCTGGCCAGGCCGCACCTCGCCGATCCCTATTGGACGCTGCATGCCGCAGCAGCCCAGGATTATCGAGGTATCGAATGGCCGAAGCAGTATCTGCGCGGCCGCGACCAGCTCTACCGCAATTTGGCGCGGGCGAGGCAAGGGCTATGAAGCTTGCTGGACGGCACGCGGTGGTCACGGGCGGAGGAAAGGGCATCGGCGCGGCGGTCGCACACGCGCTGTCGCGAGCCGGCGCAACCTTGACCGTGATGGGACGAGACACTGCGGCGCTAGAGATAATCGCTCAAGAGATTCAGGCGCAACCCATCACCGTCGATTTAACCGACACAGGAGCCTCCGCCCGCGCATTCGCGGATGCCGCAAAACTCGCTGGACCTGTCGATATCCTGATCAACAATGTGGGAGCTGCCGAGAGCGCACCGATCGAACGAACCACGCAGGAGCTGTGGCAAAGGATGATTGCCTTGAACATGACCATCGCCTTCACGTGCTCGCAAGCAGTCCTGCCGTCGATGAAGCAGAAGGGCTATGGCCGGATCGTGAACATGGCCAGCACCGCATCCCTGAAAGGCTATCCGTACGTGGCGGCGTATTGCGCAGCTAAGCACGGATTGTTGGGCCTCACGAGAGCTCTCGCGGTGGAAACAGTCAAGGACGGAATCACGGTGAACGCGGTTTGCCCAGGCTTCACGGAAACAGACATGCTCGGCCGTTCCGTCGAGACTATCGTGAGCGCCACCGGCCGGTCTGCGGACGAGGCCCGCAACGCTCTCATAAGTGCCAACCCGCTGGGCCGTTTTATTCAGCCCGAAGAAGTCGCCGCTGCGGTCCTATGGCTCTGCTCTCGTGAGGCATCGGCCGTAACCGGCCAGGCGATCACCATCGCTGGGGGCGAACTATGAGGTTCCAAGACCATTCTCCGCAGCACTTCAAGTGGTCGGTCGCGGATGGCATCGGCTTGGTGACTCTTAACAGGCCCGAGAAAAAGAACCCGCTCACTTTCGAGTCTTATGCGGAATTGAGGGATCTGTTCCGCAATCTGGTCTACGCCGAAGACGTGCACGTCGTGATCATCACCGGAGAAGGGGGAAACTTCTCGTCGGGCGGAGACGTGCACGAGATCATCGGCCCGCTGACCAAGATGGACATGAAGGGCCTGCTGGCCTTCACTCGCATGACCGGCGATCTCATCAAGGCCATCCGCGCATGCCCGCAGCCCGTCATTTCCGCAATCGACGGAATCTGCGTAGGGGCGGGTGCCGCCATTGCCATGGCGTCAGATCTTCGGATCGGTACGCCGACCACAAAGGTCGCTTTCCTCTTTGTCCGCGTTGGCCTTGCCGGTTGCGACATGGGCGCTTGCGCCCTGCTTCCCCGCATCATAGGGCAGGGCCGCGCGAGCGAGCTCCTCTTTACCGGCAGAAACTTGATGGCGGAAGAAGGAGAACAATGGGGATTCTTCAACGACATCCACCCTGCTGGACTGCTTATTCAGGAGGCGCAAACTTTGGCCAAGAGGCTCGTCGCCGGGCCAACGTTCGCGCATGGAATGACTAAGACGATGCTCAATCAGGAGTGGAATATGAGCTTGGACCAAGCCATCGAGGCGGAAGCGCAGGCACAAGCGATCTGCATGCAGACGAACGACTTCGAGCGGGCTTACAAGGCGTTTGTGGCTAAAGAGACTCCCGTGTTCCAAGGCGACTAAGATGCCCGATCGCACCTTCCTCGAGTGGCCCTTTTTCGAAGACCGCCATCGCGAGTTGGCCGAAGCCATCGAAGCGTGGTGCGGAAAGAAGCTGAGGCCTCATCGGTCGACAGACATCGACAGCGAGTGCTGCACCCTCGTGCGAGAGTTAGCCTCTGCCGGCATCCTGCGCTACGCCGCGCCCGAGGCCGAAAAGCTCGACGTGCGGAGCCTCTGCATTATTCGCGAGACGTTGGCCAGGTATTCGGGCTTGGCAGATTTCTCGTTTGCGATGCAGGGTCTCGGCAGTGGCCCGATCAGCCTCTTCGGCTCGGATGAGCTCAAGCGTGAGTTTCTACCTGCAGTGCGCGCAGGAAAGATGATCGCCGCGTTTGCGCTTTCTGAACCCGAGGCCGGATCGGACGTCGCTGCCCTCGCTATGACGGCTGAGCTGGATGGCGACGAGTACGTGTTGAATGGCCGCAAGACCTGGGTCTCAAACGGCGGGATCGCCGACTTCTATGTCGTGTTCGCGCGCACCGGAGAAGGGGAGGGTGCGAAGGGTCTCAGTGCCTTTGTCGTCGATGCAGCCACTGAAGGGCTTCGCGTAGCTGAGCGGATCCAAGTCATGGCGCCACACCCATTGGCGAAGCTGGCTTTCAAGGATTGCCGCGTGCCTGCTTCCCGAATGCTAGGCGAACCCGGACAAGGCTTCAAGGTCGCAATGTCCACGCTGGACGTGTTCCGTCCCACCGTAGGCGCCGCCGCTTTGGGCTTCGGACGCCGAGCTCTGGACGAGGCCTTGAAGCGCACGACGTCGAGGACGTTGTTTGGAGCGCCGCTCTCGGACATGCAAATGACCCAGGCCCGATTGGCAGAGATGGCGACCGACATCGACGCCAGCGCGCTCCTTGTCTATCGAGCCGCATGGGCAAAGGATCATGGCGCGCCGCGGATCACTCGGGAGGCTTCGATGGCCAAGCTTTACGCCACCGAGGCTGCGCAGAAAGTGATCGATTCGGCCGTGCAATTGTTTGGCGGCCAGGGCGTCGTCGTCGGCTCGCCTGTCGAGGAGCTGTATCGAGAGATACGGGCGCTGCGCATCTATGAGGGCGCAAGCGAGGTGCAGCTCCAGATCATTGCGAAGCAGGTGCTGGCAAGCTTCGCGACATGACAATACTATGAGCATCAGAGCATGCAAACTCCACCTGAAAATGTGAAGCCGAGCGCGGGGATTAAATCCGCTTACACAGACACGTTCGCCGCTGACAACCTGCCGCCGCGCGAACTGTGGCCCACGCTTATCAATCTCGACAAGCTCGGCTATCCGGAACAGCTCAACTGCGCTTCCGAGC
>JAXDKF010000311.1:0-4515 GCA_034667265.1 Fimbriimonadaceae bacterium | reverse complement strand
CCTGCCCAGCTCGGGTTCCGTGTCTTTTGAAAACAAACAGGCCCGGATTGACCCGCACTTCGTCGACGTGCTTGGCGGCTTCGACCGCGATGGCCGTTCCCTGGTGATGCACGTCGGCGGTCAGTGGCACATAGCCATGCTTCTCATTGACCTTCGCGCGGATCTCGGCTAGGCACTCAGCTTCTCCCAGCGTAGGCGTGGTGACCCGCACCAACTCGCAACCCGCTTGATGCAGCGCGATGATCTGCTCCACGCACGCATCGATGTTGCGGGTTTCCTCAGTGATCATCGACTGAACGACTACCGGGTGCCCGCCCCCGATCGTGATCGGCCCCACCACGCAAGGAGTTGTAGGGCGGCGGGAATAGGTGATGTCCAGGTTCATGAGGCGCTTCTTTCTACGCTCATTTTGGCATTCTCCAACTCGGAACCAGCATCTCGAACGTTTCGAGATCGAACTCGTCCATCCGGGCTCCCTTTTCCACGAGCCCGGGCAAAGCCCAGAGGATCACCTGCAGGGCGCCTTTAAGCATGCGCCGGGCTAGACGAAGCAACTTTCGCAAAAGCTTGGGCCGCCCGATCGACTCCGGCATCGTCCACATCCGCGTGAAATACCAGCCGGACGCGGTTGGCGGCGACCGGGAAGCAGAGGATGCCGTGGGTTTGAAGCTGACCGACCCACCATTCCGCAGGCGCCTTGGTATTGACCAGCACCATGTTGGTCTGGACCCGATCCCAGTCGATGGTGATGCCAGGCAGCTCGGAAAGCTTCTGGGCCATGCCTCGCGCTCTGCGGTGGTCGTCTGCGAGCCGCTCCACGTACTCGGTGAGGCTCACGATGCCGCAGGCCGCGAGGATTCCGGCTTGGCGCATACCCCCTCCAAGCCTCTTCCTCCAGATGCGGGCCTCCTCGATGAAATCCTTGGCCCCGCAGAGCAGCGAACCGACCGGGGATCGCAGGCCCTTGCTGAGGCAGAAGTTGACGCTGTCCGCGTACTTGGCGATCTCCCAAACGGGAATACCTAGCGCTACCGACGCATTGAAGACTCTCGCCCCGTCGAGGTGGATCTTCAGCTCATGGCGATCCGCGACTTCCTTGTACGCAGCCATAGCCGTCAGCGGGACGATGGTGCCGCCTGCCCGGTTGTGGGTGTTTTCTACACAAAGCAGGGTGGTGCCCGGCCGATGGAGGTCGCGCTTGAGGATGCGGCTCTCCACGACTTCCGGATCGATTGTTCCGAGCTTCGATGGCAGGGTCCAGCTCACGACCTGTGCATGCATAGCGGGTCCGCCGACCTCGTAATAGAGGATGTGCGCTTCCTCTTCCACGAGGATCGCGTCGCCGGGCCGCGTGTGGCTTGCGATTGCGATCTGGTTGCCCATCGTGCCGCTGGGAACGAAGAGCGCCGCCTCTTTGGCCAACATGTCGGCCGCGAGCTGCTCGAGCTTGGTGACGGTGGGCTCGTCGCCGAGGACGTCATCGCCCAAGGGGGCCGCGCGCATGGCGTCGTACATGGCCTCGGTCGGCCTGGTTACGGTATCGGAGCGGAGATCGACGATATTAGAGAGCGGTTCCAAAGTGTTTCCTAGCGCAGCGTCTTCCCAAGAAAGTCTAGCGTGGTCTGGGCGATCATCGGCCAAACCTGGTAGCTGAAGGCATGGCCCTCTCCCGGCAATCGAACGTATTCGACGGGCACTTCGTGGCCTCTCAACGCCGCCGCCATGCGCTCGGATTGATCGATGGGCACGATGTCGTCAGCATCGCCGTGAACCAGCAGGAATGCCGCCGAATGAGCGTTAACATGGGAAATGGGGCTGGCCAGCGCATACCGAGCCTCGTTGCCCTCGTACGGCACCTCCATGAACTGCTCCAAGAAGGACCATGCGATAGGATTGTGCTGCACGCGCGGGTCGTTTACGTCTGAGATCCCGCAAAGATCGACCACCGCCTGGACACGGGCGCTGGGTGTCTCCGGCGGGTCATCGGGCAGCCGATCCAAAACGCCAAGCATCGAGGCGAGATGGCCACCGGCGCTGTTGCCCATGCTCGCGATTCGGCCCGCATCGATGTTCAGCTCCTTCGCGTTCGCCCGTACATGCCGGATAAAGGCCATCGCATCCTGGACCGCGGCAGGGAAGGGATAGAGCGGCGCGAGACGGTATTGCATGGCGGCTGCCGCATAGCCGTTGGAGGCGAGCATGGACACGATCTCGTGCATGTCCTCCTTGTCGCCGGAGATCCACCCGCCGCCGTGCATGCACACGACCAGCGGAAGGGGCACGTCGCTCTCGGGAGCCAGCAAATCGAACTTAAGCGGAACGCCGGAGGGAGACGCATAGACTTGGTCGAGAATTCGCATGCGGCCCTAGATTGTAGCGCCGCTGAGTTCCGAGTTCCGCATTCCGTTCCGAGCTAGTCCAGCCGCCTGGCCGTTCCGAGTACGCTTCCTCAGATGCCCGTCCCCGTCTACAGGGCCCCGACGTTCGACCCGAATTCCAGCGAGCCCCTTCGCATCAACGCGAAGCTCGCCGCGGATTGGCTGGTGCGGTTCCTGGAGGACGAGTGCATCCGGCGCCGAGGCATGCACCAGGTTGTGCTTGGGCTCTCGGGTGGCGTGGACTCGGCCGTGGTCGCGTATCTTTGCGCCCGCGCGTTTGGACCGCAGAACGTGATCGCGTTCCGCTTGCCTTACAAGGTCTCCTCTTCCGAGAGCCTGTCCCATGCGCAGCTCGTGATCGACGACCTCGGCATGCAGTCGAGGACGATCGACATCACCCCCATGGTGGACGGCTACGCGAGCGGGGAAGAGGGGATCACAGGCGCGCGGATCGGCAACATCTGCGCCCGCTGCCGGATGATCGTCCTCTTCGATCAGTCCGCCAAGATCCACGGCTTGCCAGTGGGCACCGGCAACAAGACCGAGCGGCTCTTTGGCTACTTCACCTGGCATGCCGACGACGCCCCTCCGATCAACCCCCTCGGAGACTTGCTGAAGACTCAGGTGTGGCAGCTCGCGGAAGAGCTCGGCGTCCCAGAAGTCATCGTCAACAAGCCGCCGACTGCGGACCTGGTCAAGGACCAGACCGACGAGGGAGATTTCGGCATTTCGTTTGCGAAGGCGGACCGCATCCTTCACTTCATGACCCAGGGCTACACCCGGCAGAAGCTTGTCGAGATGGGCTTTGATCCCGCGGAGGTCGAGCTCGTTTGGAAGAAGGTGGATTCCACCCATTGGAAGCGCCGTCTACCGACCGTCGCGATGATCAGCTCGACCGCTATCGGTGAGTACTACCTGCGACCCGTCGATTACTGAGGGTCGTATACTCCCGATCAAATGAGCGGGGCGCTTTGGAGCTTCATCGGCGCCTGCCTCACGTTCATTGTTTCTATTGGCGCTGCCGGTTGGGTTCTTTGGGCGACGCCAGGTCTCAAGAAGCTCGACCGGGCGCTCCACTTTGGCCTTGCCGGATTGATCGGGCTGGGGGCATTGGGGATCCTGACATTCTTCATCGGCTTGATTCCCGGAGCGTTGATCGCTCTCCGATATCCCGTCGAGTTAATCGTCGGCCTAGGTGGAATCATTGCTGTCACGCGACCCAAGGCTCGGCCCAAGGTCGATGTGCCTCACGGTCGGGAGTGGGTGCCCGCTCTTATCGTTGGCTTCGCCGCTTTGCTGGCCCTCATGAGTGTGCTTGCTCCGCCGGACACCATCGAGTGGGACTCTCTTGCCTACCACCTTGCGGTGCCAAAGCTATGGCTGCAGCAAGGGCATATCTCGTACATCCCATTCATCCACCACAGCAACTTTCCCTTTGTGTTCGACAACCTGTATCTCTGGGGTTTGCAGTGGGGCGGCGAGGCCGGAGCCAAGGCCTTTGTCTATGCCGCTGCTGTGTATGGCGGCATTGCAATCTTCGGGCTGACTCGGCACGTTTACAGTCGCGAAGCCGCTTGGTGGGCGACCGTTGCCTATGCCACTATTCCTGTGATCCTGTGGCTCAGCGGCACCGCCTACATCGATGTTCCGAATGGTCTGTGCGCGGGGCTTGGAATTGCGATGGCCGCTCTGTGGGTGCGAGATCAGGACAAATCTTACTTGTGGTTAGCCGCTATTTTGCTCGGCCTTGCCGCGGCCAGCAAGTACACGGCGCTGCAAACAATCGGGGCAGTTGGCTTGGTGCTGCTGATCATCGGCATCAGGCGGAAACAGCCTGCGCGATATTTTAAATCCGCGGTATTCGTTGGGGTGCTAGCCATGGCGATCGCAAGTCCGTGGTACATCAAGAACGTCCTCTGGACCGGCAATCCGGTGTATCCGTTTTTCTATGGACTGCTAGGGGGAAAGAACTGGAGCGCGGAGCGAAGCAAGGTCTACACGCACGAGCAGTTAACATTCGGCGTTGGGTCTGACGCGGAGACGGGCAAGCACGACGTCTCGCAATTCGGGCACGCGGTGCTCGGGCTTGGATACCAGCCGGGCCGCTACATCAACCCTTTGCAGACGAGCGGGGGAG
>JAXDKF010000310.1:0-2889 GCA_034667265.1 Fimbriimonadaceae bacterium | reverse complement strand
CGATCGCTCGTGGCGGCGTCAGGTGGCAGTTTTGGCACTCGCGCCAGCGGCATTATCTACACGCAGCAAGGTCCCGGGACGTCGAGCGTGCTGCTGCTGGACGTGACCACGCCATCCAGCCTGGTAATGACCCAAACCACGGGCCTGAATGCGAACGGGCCGAACCTTGTGTTCTCGGTCGACGCGGACAGCATCACAAAGATGACTTATCAAAATCGCTCGCCGTATCGAGGCACGAAGGTGATTGGTCCAGGCGCGTCCATCCCGACCGCGAACGGCGCGCTCATCAGCATCGACTCGGGCTCCGGGCAAGTCGTCGGAGTACTGCCATTCAACGGTTCGAGATCCGCGGACTCGCGCCCGACGTTCAAGGATGTTGGGAACACGCGTGTCTTCACCGGAGCGTTCCTTGGCGTGTATGACCGGAGCGGCGTGAACGTAGCTCCGAGCGGAGCATCCGAAGTTCGGCTGGACATCGCGACCGGCAAACTTACGGTCCACTAGGTGGTCTTAGGCGGTTGGGCTCTCCGGCCGATGACAAATCCGGCGGAGCGTCGCTTCCATGATCTCCGTGGTTTGAGCCGAAACGGTGAACACGAGTGCTTCACGGTACACGCGTTGCGCGGGATGGTCGACGGAGTTAGCGGCGCCACTGGAGGAAGTGAGGGCAGCATGCGCGCAACGCACCGTAAGGCCTATTGCCCACGCCCTGACGTTGAGCCGCTCTTGTGTGGTCTCTTCGCTGACCGCGGCTTGAGCATTCTTGGTGGCTTGGCGACATTTCTCCAGTTCGGCGGCCAACGAGTCGTGCGCCTCATTCAGAAAACTCAGCTTCTTCTTCTCTGCATTCGCGCGCAGGATGTCGAGGCCGGCCATGGCGCAACCGATCGCGAAGTGCCCTTGCAGGGCGATGTTGATCTGATCGTTGTTGCGGATCCAGCCCGCTGCTTGGACGAACACCACACGCTCGACCGGCACGTAGAAGTCCTCGAAGTCCACCGTAACCGTGTTGGCCGCCTCCATCGCCGCGAGCTTCATAACCGGACTAATACGGACGGCCGAGGGCGCGGTCTGCGGGATCACGCCCACCGAAGTTTCTGCAGCCATGCCCTCTTGGAGCGGAGCAATCGCGAAGAGAGCTTGGCCGTCCGGGAGAGAAGCGCCGACGAGGAACTCGGGAAAGTAGTCCCAGCCGGTCACCCACGGCACATGGCCATTTAGGATGTATCCACCTGAGACTTCCGCGGCTCGCATGATTGGGGGGCCGCCTCGCCGAAGCTGGCTGAAGCCGATTCCGACGAGCTTCTCGCCATTGCCCATCCTCGGCAGATATTCGTCACGCAGAGCATCGTTCTGGCTCTTGACCATCATGCTGACCGCACTCTGATGCTGCGTCTGGAGGAACGCCAGGGTGCCAGAAGCGCGGGCGCATTCCTCTTGGAAACTCCGGAATTCGTCTTCGCTAAGCTCTGGCCCGCCGTATACAGCCGGTCGCTTCAGCGCCATGAAGTCTCGCCGGCAGAGCCCTTCTAAGGCGGTCTTGACCGCCTGGGGGTCCCGGTCGATCTCCTGAGCCTTAGGGGCAACCTCGTCGCGGAGATACTCGATCGCACGGCCCAGCACGTCTTCCGGCATGGCGACATTCTACGGGCTAACCCGGCGCAAAAAGCCCGGTGGAAGTTTTGGCGAGAAGCTTGGATGAGGACGGAAAGGCTCTTATACTGTACGCAGCTATACGCTCTCGAGGGCGTTGCACTCGAAGGCGACATGCTCGGCTTGGAGGCCCAATGTCGAATAGATCGATCTACGTGACAAATGGCGGAGAGAAGGACCTCTCTCGCTGGATCAGCATCTATCCCGTGTCAGGCTCGGATTGCCTGGTGAAGCTGCAGGACCTTGCCCATCCAGGGCTGCCCAGCGCCCTGAAGGAGTTCCGCTGCCCCGTGAGCGTGCTCAAGGACTTGGAGCAAGAGGGCTTTGTGCAAATCACCTTGCCCGACGGTTACTGTCAGCTCCGTAACGTCGGAGAGAGCGTCGAGGTGGCTTTCAAGGGCCACTCTGATGAGCACACTGTGCATTGCGAGCTGCATCGAGACGACTTCGCGATGCTCCTCTCGCAGATAGCAGGCTCGCCGAGGGCAGTAGCGCTGTAACCGGTGATCGGTGATCAGTAGTCGGTGATCGGTGATCGGCGAGCTGGTCGTCTAGCCCTCGATTACGATCTTGGTAAAGTCGCCGGCGGTCCGGAGCGCCTGGTTGGTTTTGCGTAGCAGCCCCAACCTCGACGAGCGAACCTGCTCATCCTCGACCATGACCATGGTCGAGTCGAAAAAGGCGTTGATTGGCGAGGCTAGGGTTTGGAGCAGTCGCGCGATCTCTTGAGGGCTGGCCGCTTTGGCCGCTTCGGACAAAGGCTTCTCAACTTCGCCTACCGCTTTGAGCAACGTTTCGCCTTCTGCGGAATCGAGCTTCGCGACCTCGCCGATCTGCACGCCTTTCTTCTCCGCCGCGGCCACGATGTTGGCGGGACGAGTCGCCGTGTGCACGAAGGCCGTGTCCGCCCCCAATTGCTCAACCGCGGCGATTCGAACCTTGAGCGCGCGAGGATTCAATACTGCGGCCGTGTCCTCCTGGAGGAGCGCAGCTTCCAAGATGTCGTGCCGAACCTCTGGCATCAGCGCCTCGTAGCGAGAGGCAAAGAGATCGGCCAGAAGCTTCAGCGCCTGACCGCCGTCCAAGATCATGCCTTGAGCCGTGTAGCCTTGGTTAGCCGCCTGCATCGCGGCCACGAAAGAGGGAAACGTGCGCGGCCAACCCCAGGCAGATTCGATGAGGATGGTTGCGGCGCGCCTAAGTCCATAGGGGTCGCTGGAGCCGCTGGGCGCAAGA
>JAXDKF010000309.1:0-6916 GCA_034667265.1 Fimbriimonadaceae bacterium | reverse complement strand
ACGCTTGGCGAAATGAGAGGCGTGTCGCCCGGAGCGATGATCACGGGTCCGTTGGCGCCGGCTACCAGCTCGGCCGCTTGCAGAGCCGCGTGACCCGTTCCAAGCTGATCGCGCTGCCAAACATAGTCGTACGAGTCACCGAGGGCTTCTTGCATGAGCTCGCCGCCGTGGCCGATCACCATGACCGGCCTGGAGACGCCTGCAGCTTTCATCGCCCTACCAACCCATTCGGCGAGAGGCAAGCCGGAGACGCGGTGGAGCACCTTGGGCAAATCGGACTTCATGCGCGTCCCCTTACCGGCGGCAAGGATGATTCCGGCTGCGGGGGCGTTGTTGGTCAAAGACAGGGCTCCGGAACCCCTACGGTTCGGGGCGGCACTCCATTGTGACGCGCGCAGGCCCGGTGGGGCAAGTTCGTTGGTTGATGAGTTTGCTTTCGACTGGATCGCGTGCCCTACCCGGACCGCAGGCGGGACGCCTGCAGTCCGGGTAGGTCCACAATGCAAGAAGAGATGTCGCTCCACATCCTCGACCACCCGCTAGCCGCTCACCTTGTCACCTGCCTGCGCGACAGGGAGACGCCGCCTGAGCAATTCCGCCTCGCCACGCGAACCCTATCGATGCTCCTTGCGCTGGAAGCGACAAGAGAGCTGCGGGTGAAAAAGATCCGAGTCACCTCACCAGTTGCGGAAGCAGACGGAGTCGAGATCGCGGACTCCATTGCGGTGGTGCCCGTGCTGCGCGCGGGCCTCGGAATGCTAGACCCGATCCTCGAGCTCTTCCCGATGGTAGACGTGGGCTACATCGGGCTGGAAAGACACGAGGAGACCGCTGTCGCGCACAGCTACTACTGCAAGCTGCCCGATCTTTCGGACAAGGCCGCGATCTGCCTCGACCCCATGCTCGCAACGGGCGGCTCTGCCAGCCAGGCAGTTGCACTGATCAAGGCGCGAAATCCCCGAAGCGTTGCGATGGTCTCAATCGTGGCCGCGCCCGAGGGCGTCCAGCGAATGGCCGACGACCACCCTGAAGTGCCGGTGTTCACTGCAGCGCTGGACGAAGGCTTGAACGACCGCCGCTTCATCGTTCCGGGAGTTGGTGATTTTGGGGATAGGCTTTTTGGAACGTAACGGACGGTAAATGGTAAGTAGTAAATGGTAAATGGCCGGATCGCCCCGATTGGCAGGCGATCACCTAACGGCTGATAAAGCCGTGCACTCCTCCGCCCATTTACCACTTACAGCACCCCACGCCTAGCGCCGAACGCCTAGCGCCCTTTCCCCCCACATCTCCCTTGTCATGTAGAGCAGGATTTCGTCCACGTATCGGCCGCGCTTCCAGATCCTCTTCGGATATCGGCCGCACTCGACGTATCCAGCCTTCCGGAGCATGCCAAGGGATCGATCATTGCCCTCCAACACAGCCGAAATCAGATATCGGAGGCCCAAGACCTCGAAAGCGAAACGCGTGCGCACTCTCGCTGCATCTGAGCCTAGGCCCTTGCCCCACTGGTCGATGAGGCCGATCAAGGTGCCGGTTACGGCCGAGCGGTCCTTCCAGTTGATCTGGTGCATGCCGGAAAACCCGACGTGCTCACCGTTGAGCAGCTCGATGGCGAACGCAACGTTCGTGTCGTCTCGTTTGGACATGCGATCGAACCACTCGCGTTCGGCTAGCTTCGTCATTGGGAAGTCGCCGATCAGAAGGTTGTGCGTAACCTCCGGGTCATTGACCCAACGAGTTGCGTTCTCCAGATGCTTATCCGCATCCAGTGGCACCAGCCGCACGAGGTCTCCTTCCCAGCCATATCCCATCCGCAAATTCTGCATGGTCGGCTTGGCACTGGGAGGGTCCTTGGCCTCAGTACTACAATGAGGCTATGGAAACCGGCCTGCGAAAGCCTTCTCGACTCGTCCTGACGATCGTGCTCGTAGTGTTGGTTGCCTCAACGGCCTATGCGATCCTCAAGCCCGTAGCAAATCGGTATCGCTTTATCAGGGTAAGTCATCCGGTGAGCATGATGCTCGATGACACCGGCAAGTGGACCTACTATTCGCTAAGCACGCCTGCAGAAGAGGTGGCTCGACAGGCACGGGCAGAGCTTCTGGCCGAAGGCTTTCAGGAAAGCACGAACGACAAGCCGTGGTTCAGATTCAGCAAGGGAGATCGCGAAGTAATCGTCTGCAACCACGACGAGATCATGACGGTCGCCGATCGCCGCCGCTCGACGCTTCGGCACTCCCACTGGCCGAAATCCCTTGGCGCACCAAAGCCTCAAGCATGGGGCGTGGTCTGGGTCCATGAGCCGGGCGGCAACCCCGCTCAATTGGCCGTGTTCAACGTGAAGAGGCTCGTGCTCGGCTGGTAGTTCTCCTTCCGAGAAACGAGGCGCCCTTTGGGTCATCTCGTAGGAAGCCAGCCCAGTAAGCGTGTGCACTCCGGCCAGAATTCACGGCACCACATGCTTAGTGAACGGCTCGAATCCTTACGGCTCCGTGTAGGCAGAGCTTGCGAGATCTCCAACCGAAACCCGGCCGGCGTCACTCTCATCGCGGTGACCAAAACCGTTCCCGTCGATCAGATCCAAGCCGCGTATGACCTGGGCGTGCGCCACTTTGGCGAGAGCAAGCTCCAAGAGGCGATCCCCAAGATCGAGGCCCTGCCGAGCGACGTCGCTTGGCACTTCATCGGCCAGCTCCAGAGCAACAAAGCCAAGAAAGTGGCGGAGCTTTTCACCGTAATTCACGCTCTCGACTCAGAAAATCAGCTTCGCGAAATCGAAAAGGGTCGCCAAAACGTCGAGGGATTAATCGAAGTGAATATTGCGGACGAGCCGCAAAAATCAGGCATTTCTACGGAAACACTTGATGAATATGTTAAAGCTGTTCTACAATGCCATCACGTTCGTTTCCGAGGGCTTATGACCATCGGCCCGAACCTACACGATCCTGAGCAGATGCGGCCCTTCTTCGGAAGGCTGCGGAAGCTAGGCGAGCAGGTCGGCGCAGAGTGGCTGAGCATGGGAATGAGCGCGGACTTCGATGTGGCGATCCAGGAAGGAGCCACCCACATCAGAGTTGGAAGCGCCCTCTTCGGAGAGCGACGCTAACAGAGAGGAAGAAATCATGGAAGAAATTGTCCTCCAGGAAAAACCTGGCCTATTCTCAAAGATCGGGAGCATGTTCACTCGTCCACTCGAGGATGAGGAAGAAGAGCCCCTTGCCCAAGTTCAGAACGGCAAGCAGACCATTGTTCGGCAGACCCATCGGTACACGGTGACGATACGCCGGCAGATCACGTCGTTCGACGATGCCATGGCGGCCGCCGTCGGGCTAAAGCGCGGCGAACAGCAGGTCCTCAATCTCACGGCGACAGATCCCGCTCTGCGCCAGAAGATCGTGGACTTCATGTGCGGCGTGAACTTCTCGCAAGAGGGGACCTGGGAAGAGGTCGGCGAGCATATCTATCTCGTCGCGCCGGGGCACGCCTACATCGAAGTCGCGCCCGCCACGCCGCGAGTGAACGCTATTAAGAATTAGCCGACCGCTCCTCTCTTCGGGCAAACAGGGTCCTCGTCTCTCCGGGCGGGGGCCCATTTTGATGTTGGCTGTAAGTGGTAAATGGTAAATGGTAAATGGCCGGACACGACCCAAGCCAAGCCGTACCTGGACGCGAGAGTTGCCGACTTGCCGCTCCCTGCCACTTACCATTTACTACTTACCACTTACCGAAAGTATGCCAACCCTTAAATCCGAAATCCTGGCCGAGCTATGGACGCTCGTCGCCTCCATCCCACGAGGCCGCGTGGCGTCCTACGGCGAGGTCGGCCGAGCGCTTAGCCATCCATCGTCGGGATACATGGTCGGGCGATGGATGGCGCAAGCGCCGGAAGGACTGCCATGGTGGCGCGTCGTAGGCAAGAATGGGGAGCTCCGGACGGCCAGCCGAGACCCGCGCCTGGCCGAGCTGCAAATGCGGCATCTACTCCAAGAAAAAGTGAGGATCCAGGACGGCGCCATCGACATGTCGCTCCACGCTCATTACTGGTAAGGCCAGCAAATGTGCTAGACCTGTTCGCGTTGATGGCCCGTACACCAACGCAAAAAGTCACAAACTTACTGGAGAGCCCGCCGAGCTCTTCCCCGGGGTTTCAGGTTCAAATTGCTGCGCCGCCCGCAATCCTAACAGGATTCAGCTATTACTTGGATTCAAAAAATTCCTGGTTCCTTCCACATTCCCTACTTGCGCGGAACTAAAACACCTGCTAGAATTTCAAACAACCGAACCACCGTTCAAGGCGTTTGTGGCACGTCTGGTGGTTCTATCGTCGATTGGACCTGCGTAACCTTAAGCGCAAGCTTAAGCCGCAGGCGTGACATGGAGAGGAGACTACGGTTGCACACCGTCGTGCGATCGGAGTGTAATTAAGTCAAGTCAAAAGGAGCGGAATCAAAGCACAATGCGAACGTTTACCCGTTTGTCTCTCGTAGCCGGCCTCGCCGTCTTTGCCCAGATGGCGTCTGCTGCGCTCAGTTATAACGTGCTCGATGCCAAGGTCGTTTTCAATACCGGTGAGACCTCAAACCTCACGGTGAACACCAGCGGCAATTCCATCGACTTCACAGCGGGAAGCATTCCCCTGTTTGTCGGCGATGGCGCGCACACCGTCAACAACCGCGATGCGGCTGTAGTGACGATTATCTACACCGTCGAATCCGACAAGGCCATCAGTGGTCTTGATCTGATCTTCAGCGGAATGGCCTTCAACATGGCCGCCGTTGGATACAGCGAGCTCGTCGAAGCATGGAGCGCGTCCGGCGGAGCCGGCCCGATCATCGCATCGACCGATGGCGTCTACACAGGCGCCGGTCTTGGTGGCAGCAACAGCCCGTTCACCAATTCCACCTCGCTGACATTCGCGAACGGCCCCGTGTTCTCGTATAAGGTTAAGAAGACCTTTACGCTCGCCAACCTGGACAGCAACCCTGCTGCCTCGTTCGCGACGTTGAACCTTATCGAGCAGAATGCCGTGCCTGAGCCCGCAACGATGGGTGCTCTGGCAATCGGTGCTCTAGGCCTGCTCGCTCGCCGACGCCGGAAGTAAGTGCGGGCGGGGGCGCACGCCCCGCAACCCGCCCGAAACGTGACGCGGGCGAACGGACGCACTGACTCGGCTGGAAAGCGTGGCCCTGCGGGTAACACCGCAGGGTCTTTTAATAAATGAGCTGGAATGCCAGCATATTTAGGGGAACGCCCCAGTAGAATGGAAGAGGAGTCAGAGTATGAGTGTCATCAGGAGAGGATGCTTCGTCCTTGGAGTGCTTGCGGCGGCTGTGGCGGCCCACGCAGATCTCAGCTTTTCGAACCTTAACGCCACCATTACCTTCGAAGACAGCAGTGTCTACAACCTGACCGTTCTTGAGAACGCGCACGGGCTCGACATCACGGCCGGCTCTATGCCTA
The DNA here is from genome assembly GCA_034667265.1 of Fimbriimonadaceae bacterium. Lineage (GTDB taxonomy): Bacteria > Armatimonadota > Fimbriimonadia > Fimbriimonadales > Fimbriimonadaceae > JANYLD01. The sequence goes on along the minus strand of JAXDKF010000309.1, from coordinate 1,453 downwards.
TGTATGTCGATAGCGTGAACTCGTCGCACAACTTCGCGACGGTCAGCGTCAGCTACGACGCGACGTCCACCACCAACATCAACGAGCTGAGCCTCATGTTCAGCGGAATGACGTTTGGCAGTGGCTTCGTCACTTACGACGAAAGCGTCTTCGACACCAGCAACAACCTTCTTGACAGCGTTAGCGGCAGCGTTAGCGGAGACAACGCGTTCATTCACACGGACGTGCTGAGCTTCGACAGCGTGACCGCATTCCACGTCACCAAGACCTTCACGTTGGACCTCCGGACCGTCCGAGAGGGCATCATCACGAACGGATCGCTGGCATCGCTCGGAATCATTCAGCAGAACGCCGTACCGGAGCCCGCCACCCTTGGCGCGCTGGCGATCGGCGGTCTCGGCCTGCTGGCTCGACGCCGACGCAAGTAAGCTCAACCACACCACCGTGGTTCGGCCAGGGCCTCCCCGCTCTTTCGAGCAGGGAGGCCTTTCTATTGCTGGATTGCCGATTGGGGAATGCGCATTTCCGGAAACGGTGCTGCTAACCGTTGTCCTCCTGAGCTCAGCTAAGGACCCCCGCATCTAGATCACGGTTGTGCGCATACAGGTTCGGGACGGCTCGGTTTCTCATGCCGGGGACGCGGCTCTCCGGCAATCGGCAATCCGGAATCCCCGGCATTCCCCCCAGTTTTCTCTCACGGCTACCGGCTTTGGATCGGTTCTTGCGGACAAACTTGCACATTCCATGTAAATTGGAAGAGTGGCGAAGGCCGCTAGCCCATCAGAGAGGAACTTGTAAATGACTTTAATTAAGAAAGGAGTGCTCACCTTCGCCCTCATGGCGACGGCCGCATTCAGCAGCGCAACCCTTAGCTACAGCAACATCGTAGCCAAGGTCACCTTCGACGGCAGCACGACATACGACCTCGACGTCGCTATGAACGGCAACAGCATCGACTTCACCGCGGGCGATTACCCCATGTACGTCGCCAGCGCCAACTCCGCCTACAGCAGCGGCGTTGTGACGATCAGCTACGACGTGCATTCCGAGAACGGCATCAACGGCCTCGATCTGATCTTCACCGGCATGACCCTTGGCAATGGCAAGGTCGGCTACATGGAGACCGTCAAGGACGCCAATGGCAGCGTCCTGGACACTGTTTCCGGAATCAAAGGCGGCAACAGCGCGTTCGTCGGCTCGGACTTCCTAGATTTCGGCGGCTCGTACAACGACTACAGCGTCTGCAAGGTCTTCGCCCTAGGCCTCGTGAACGGAAATACGGACCTCGGACGCAATCCGACGGCATCGCTCGCTTCGCTCGGCGTGATCGAGCAGAACGCAGTGCCGGAGCCCGCAACGCTTGGAGCGATCGGCATGGGCCTGATCGGCATCTTGGCTCGACGACGCCGCAAATAACGTTCCTTCAGCGGCACCGTCTGCTAACCGACCCGCG
>JAXDKF010000308.1:0-6120 GCA_034667265.1 Fimbriimonadaceae bacterium | reverse complement strand
GAGGGGTAATCAAATCCAAAATCCAAATCCAAATCCCCGGTCACCAGCTTCCGCCGCCGCCTCCGCCGAATCCTCCGCCCGAAAAGCCGCCGCCACCGCTGAAGCCTGACGAGCCGCCGCTCGCCCCACTGGACCGTGGCGGAGTCATCGCGCTCGTGGTCATGCTGTTCGAAACCGTCGTAATGTCGTGCCCGAACCAGATCGGATCGAACCGCGATCCGTACGGCGCCGCATACCAATTGGGCAGGGTCTCCAAGATGTTCTTGAAGGCCGACGCCCACTCCACGCCCAGCCCGAACGCGATCGCGTGGGGAAGGTAGGTCTCGAACATCGCCATATCCGGATGCTTCTTGCTCATCCAGTCCAGCTCGTTGCCGCGAGCCCGGCGAATGAATTCCTCGAAGCCCTTCACCTTGGCGAGGGTTTTGGCTCCCAGTGGTGTGCGGCGCGGCATGATCGCGGAGAAAGCCAGCACGACGATAAAGCCTAGGATCCCGCCGACGATCGAAGGCAACGGCGAGTGAAGGGGCGAAATCAAAAAGGCCAGGAAACCGAGGCCCAAACAAATCGCGACTCCCAGGAACACCCATGTGGCGCGGGCTTTCTCCGGCGACATCTTGTAGTAGCCCTTGTCCACGAGCTCTTCGAAGAGCTTGCCCTTAAGCTCAGAAATATAGGGCGCCACGTGCTCGCGCAGGTCCGTTTCCGTAACCATGTCGCCGCCGGCGCGGATGCGGCGCAAGAGGCTCGCTTCGAACGGACTGAGGTCTGGCCTGGGCTCCTGTTTAAGGACCTCTAGATCGGCGGTGCGGTGCTTGAAGATCAAACCCTCTTCCTTGGGATGGATCCGCAGATAGCCTTTTACGGCAAGGCTGATGATCCCCGCCGCCACGTCGCGTTGATCGATGCGCTCGTCGATGAATGCTCCGGCTGCCGGCCCTGAGAGGTCGTCCGGCGGGTCGTACTGCACAACCATGGGCCCGCTCGACGGATCCTTGCCAAACACCATCCAAGCCCACATCGCGAAGAACAACACCACCAGCGGGATGCCAAGCCCAATGTTCGGGAGCAGCAAATACTTGATCCGGGTCATCGCGGACGGCTCGGGAATGACCTTGGCCGGAACGTCGAGCACAACGCTCAAGTTCTCGTGCGGCTGAATCGGGGCGTCTCTTTGAATCAGGAACTGGTTCTCCGTCAAAGACAGAACCGTGTTTGTCCTCTGGCCGGGTACCCCTCGCGCGGGACCGGAAACGCTGTCGGAATCTTTCGATCCGTACGGACCCACGAACGCCCGCGCGCGAACGCCTTTCGCCCCGGGAACCTCGGGAAACATGACAACAACGCTCATGGCCCCAATTGGCGTTTCCCACTGCGGGCCGTTGATGTTCCAATACAGCTCGGCCGCCGGCTCCCAATCGCTCTCGCTAAACCAGTTCAGGCCGTTCTCGATGCGGTACCGGATGACGTAGACCTTCTTCGTGCCGGGAGGCAGCACCGTGTCCGCATCGCCGATCTTGAGATGCACGCCTTCGCCGTCCCACGTGGTCTTGAACGTGTACGGGTTCTCTTTGTCGTCTACCACGCTCAGTCGGGTCAGAAATGTCTTGCGCGCGAGGCCCTTGCCGTTGTCGAAAGTCGTCGGGATATCGCGCAAAAGCCCATGCCGGTCTTCGGTGAAGGTGACGAAGATGCGCTCCTGGACATCGTAGGTCGCATCCTGATGGAGATCGATCTTTTCGTCCCATCGGTCTATCTGGAACCCCTGGGCAAGCGCCTGGGCAAATCCCGCGAGGAAGAGACCCAGGACGACAAAAACGCGAGCGGCCTTCATGCCGCGAGTGTGACACCGGTGCAGGCTTTTCATTAGGTCTGCACAAGAGACGTTCGGCTAACGATCAATGCCGCCATCGCTACCAACTTCCGCCGCCGCCACCGCCTGCGCCACCGCCCGAGTAGCCTCCCCCGCCTCCTCCGCTGTGCGAGCTCGAGCCCGAGCTGAAACCAGAGCTGAACCCAGACGATCCGCTCGAGAAGCCGCCACCAGACCAAAAGCCGCCGCCCGAGTTCGAGCTTGATTCCGTGCGCGGCGGAGTCATCGCGAAGTGGCTAACAGAATTGGAGACCTGCACCAGCTCGGTGGCAAACCACACGGCGTCGAAGCCAGAGACGGCGTCCGCCACGTACCAATCCGGAACTTGCTGCAGCACGCCTTTGAAAGCGTCTGCCCATTCCTTCGCCAGCCCAAACGCCACGGCATGGGGAAGATACTTTTCAAAGAGGGCCTGGTCCGGATGCTTCTCGGTCATCCAGTTCAGCTCCTCCGATCGCGCCCTTCGAATGAACTCTTCAAAGCCCTTGATCTTCTGCAGCACTTGGCTTCCAAGCTTCGTTCTTTTCGGCATTGCGCCCGAGATCATGTAGCCGATGACAATGCCCACGGGAACGCCCACGACCAAGCTTGGAAAGCTTCCGGGCACTTGCGAATACAGGGCAACGCCCAGGCCCACGGCAAGCACGATCGAGAAGAACGTCCAGCTCGCGCGGCTGTTGGCAGGGGAGTCGGAATAGTAGTTCCTGCCGACAAGCTCGCCGTAGAGCTTCTCGGTCAGGATCGGAACAAACGGAGCGACGTTCTCCCTTAGGTCGAGGTCGCTAACCTTCTTGCCGCCCGCCGAAATCCTGTTGAGGAGCGTCGTCTCGAACGAGCTCAGATCGTCGCCGGGAGGCTGGAGAACTTCAATTTCCGCGCTGCGGCTTTGGAATATAAGGCCCTCCACGAGCGGCTTAATGCGAATATAGCCTTTCACCGCAAGGGACACAAACCCGGCCGAGAAATCTCGCTCGTCGACGTGCTCGTCGATCATCGCTCCGCATTGCGGGCCGCCCAGGTCGTCCGGCGGATCGTATTGCACAACGAGCGGCCCCGGATTGGGATCACGGCCGAAAACGAACCACGCCAGCCCCATGAGAATGAGAATGGCGACGGGGACAGCAAGGCCCATTGCAGTCTCTACCGGCGTGGCCGGCGGACCGAAGATGTCGGAAGATGTGTACCGCGCGTAATCCGTCGAGTAGTCGAACGAACCGCCTCCCGCATAGTCCGTGCTGTTTCCCTGCTTCTCCTCGACGATCGCTTTCTTAGGCACGACCGTAGTCGGCACGTTCAACACAAGCGTCAAGCCGTGACCGGTTGGCAGCGGTTCTTTCCGTGTGATGGTGGCGGAAGACGTCGTGAGCTTGACCGTCGTTCCAGTGTCATGGTTGGAGCTGCTGCGCGTTGCGCCGGTGACAAGATGCGAGTTCCTCGAGCCCAACGCGCCCGTGAAGATCTTGAGCCGCACATCCTTGGGATTGCTCACCTTTGGAAAGGCCAGCTCTACGTTGACGTCGCGCACGTTGACAGGCCATTCGTTGCCAGTCACGTTCCAATACATCTCTGCGGAAGGAACCCACTTGGGTTCATCGAACCAGTTCAGTGCGTTCGTGACGAGATACCGGATCACATAGGTCTTGTGCGTGCCTGCCGGAAGAACGACGTTGGCATCACCCACGCGGACCTTGATGTTGTTGCCTTCTCGGGTCTCGACTGCGGTCTGAGGATGGCCATTGTCGTCGAACACCTTGGTGCCCTTCAGATAGATGGAGCGCATCGTGCCGCGGCCCGTGGAATAGCGAACGGGGATCACTCGAAAGATCCCGCGCTTGGCCTCGGTGAAGGTGACGGCGATGCGTTCTTCGACGTGGAGCACGGCATCGGGCCGCAGCGTTATCTTCTCGTCCCAGCGATCGATGCGAAAGCCCTGGGCTCGTGCCTGCCCGGCCAATGAGATGAAGGCGAGCGCCACCAGGGCTCCAAGCGCCCGCGTCCTGCTTTCCACGGATACACCATACATGCGATGCATCCGCCGGGTTGCAATTCAGTTACTTATCGACCGTAACCGCAACCCGCCCGCGCAGCGCAGCCTGCGCCGCGGCCAGCCTCGCGATGGGCACGCGGAACGGCGAGCACGACACGTAGTCCAGCCCGATCTGCTGGCAGAAGTCGATGCTCTCCGGATCGCCGCCGTGCTCACCGCAAATGCCGCATTTCAGCCCATCTCTCGCCGCCCTGCCTTCGTCGACCGCAAGGCGCATCAGCCGGCCCACGCCCGCCGTGTCGATCGTCTCGAACGGATTGCGGGGAAGGATCTTCTGCTCCACGTACCGCTGCAAGAACTTGCCCTCCGCGTCGTCGCGCGAGTAGCCGAACGTGGTCTGAGTCAAGTCGTTAGTGCCGAACGAGAAGAACTGCGCGTACTGCGCGATCTCCCCCGCAGTGAGCGCCGCCCGCGGGATCTCGATCATCGTGCCGAACTGGTAGGGAATATCCACCCCCTGCTCCTGCACGACCTTCTTCGCCTCCGCCTCCAATTGGTTCTGCACAACGCGCAGCTCGTTCACGTGGGAAACCAAGGGGATCATGATCTCCGGATAGACCCGTTTGCCTGCCTTGATCAAGGTCGCCGCCGCTTGCAAGATGGCTCGCGTCTGCATGATCACGAGGCCTGGAAGGATGATGGAAAGCCGCACGCCCCGTAGGCCTAGCATCGGATTTTGCTCGCGCATCGACTCGACTTCGCCGAGCAGCTTCATCTTGTCTCGCAGCTCGCCTTCGTGGTCTTGTTGACCTAAATGGATGCGCGTCTTGAGCTCGGTGGTCTCTCGAAGAAGCTGCTCGAAGCTGGGAAGAAATTCGTGGAGCGGCGGATCGATCAGGCGGACCGTGACCGGCTTTCCTTCCATCGCCAGGAAGATGCCTTCGAAGTCCTTCTGCTGAACGACTTGCAGCTTGTCTAGCATGTCCTGCCGGATCTTCTCGTCCCTTGTCAAGATCAGCTCTTGCACCAACGGCAGGCGATCCTCCTCGAAGAACATGTGCTCGGTCCTGCAAAGGCCGATGCCTTCCGCGCCGAACTCGATCGCCTGTTGCGCGTCGCGCGGATTGTCCGCGTTTGCGCGCACCTTCATGGTGCGGAACGAGTCGGCCCACTCCATCAGCTCGCCAAAGGAGCCGCTGACCTCCGGCGCGATGAGCGGTAGCTCGCCAACATAAACCGCGCCTGACGAGCCGTCCACCGTGATCACGTCGCCTTCCTTGACCGTTGTGCTGCCAACCTTTAAGGTCTTTCCGTGCACGTCCACGTTGAGACTCTCGGCCCCGGCCACGCAAGGAATTCCAAAGCCACGCGCGACCACCGCCGCATGCGAAGTCTTGCCACCTCGCGCGGTCAGAACCGCCTGCGCGGCCAACATGCCGTGCACGTCGTCGGGGTTCGTCTCGTCGCGAACGAGAATGACTTTCTCGCCACGCCCGCCTCGACCCGCCTCTGCCGCCGTATCCGCGTCAAACACAACCTTTCCAACCGCCGCGCCTGGGGAAGCGGGAAGACCCTTGGCGATGGACTGCGCTTTTTCCAAAGCCTTCGGGTCGATGCGCGGATGCAAAAGCTGGTCCAGATGCGATCCGGTCACGCGCTGCAGCGCGACCTCCTTCGTGATCAGCCCCTCTCGCACCATCTCCACCGCGATCCTCACCGCCGCAGGGCCGGTGCGCTTTCCGCTGCGGCATTGGAGCATGAAGAGCTTGTCGTGCTCGATCGTGAACTCGAGGTCCTGCATGTCCTTGTAGTGCTGCTCGAGCCGCGTGGCCGTCTCCATGAACTGCCCAAAGACGGTTGGGTTCTGTTTCTCCAGCTCGCTGATCGGCACGGGTGTGCGCACGCCGGCCACCACATCCTCGCCTTGCGCGTTCATCAAATACTCGCCGAAGATGATCTTCTCGCCAGTCGAAGGATCGCGAGTAAAGGCGACGCCGGTGCCGCAATCCTCGCCCGCGTTGCCAAAGACCATCGCCTGCACCGTGACGGCCGTGCCCCAGTCGCCCGGGATGTCGTAAAGGCGGCGGTAGGTCACGGCACGCGGATTCTCCCACGAGCCGAAGACGGCGCCAATAGCGCCCCAGAGCTGGGCCCACGGGTCTTCGGGAAAGTCGATGCCCTTGCGCTTCCGGATCTCGGCCTTGAACTCGCCGACCAGCTCCTTGAGGTCGTCGGCGGTCAACTGGGTGTCCAGCTCGAC
>JAXDKF010000307.1:0-4772 GCA_034667265.1 Fimbriimonadaceae bacterium | reverse complement strand
CTGTTTAGGGATCGGGTCCGCAACTATCGAGAGAGCATCGATGCGCTCGTAAAACTGAATCAAGAGAACGGACCTTTCGACCAAGCCTCGGCAGACAAGCTCGTCCTTGAGGCTATCGAGCTTGAGAAGATTTCAGAGCGCGGTGGTGCTAATCCAGATGTTTCCAAGCGAAGGTTTCTGTTGGAGAGCCGGCTGCCCAGCATGCGCTTCGCCCTTCGGGTGCTCGCGAAGATGGACCCCGACGCGCTCGCCGCACTTCCGGATACGGGGCGCGTTGTCTTTGCCACGGATCCGAACGCTGCTCAGCAGCGGCTCGATCTGAGCGATACTTCTTGGCTCGACGAGTTGTACGAAGGCCGAAAGATGCTGGCCAAGGCCTACGCTCAGAGCGCGAAGAACGACAAGAGCACGACCAACATGCCTTATTACATCCAGGCGGACGCAACGGCGGCTGAAACAAAGGCGGCCAAGTTGTTGTGCGTCCTTCAGCGCTTGCCTGGGTCCCAGCAGCTCCAAATGAACTTCAGCCTTTACGACGAAAAGGGCGACGTCATGCTTGGCGACTATGAGACGCTTGGCAGGACTTACCTTGCGAACTTCGAAGTCAGGCAAAAGGCGGCCACCTTACGGCAACAGAGCATAAAGGAAGGATTTGAGGTTGGGCCGATCATGAAGGAGCTGACCCCGCGCTACGCGAGTCAAGGAGGCGAGCTACGACCGATATCGCAACAGGCGCTGGAAGCTTTACTTTCGCCGACGACTCATGACCCGCTTTCTTTTACGGCCGGCGATATCGTTGTCACGGGGTCGCAAAGAGCCGGGCTGAATGCCGTAGCATTGCTGCCGGACGGCGTGGGGTGGATAGCGCTCAGCACTGCGCGCCTCGGAAAGGTCACCCTAGATGCATTCACCTCGGCCTTGACGAGGACCGGAGATATGGACTGCGAAACCAAGGACGGCTGGCTTGTCATGAGGCCGCAAGATCCCACATCGGCAATGCGCACCCGCTTATCTCGTCCGGTTCTTGGAGCGTACGTCAAGAAGGTTGCGGGCAAGAAGGCGGTGGCTCTCGAAGACATCGCCGATCTGCGAAGGGTGAGCGAGATGGACGTAAACACCGCGTTCGCCGATCTGGGCGCCATGTGCGTTACGGAGCGGGCAGGTTCTAACACTGTGTATTCCGATCCCGACGTTCTTGGCCTCTATGCTCTTCTATCCGACGAGCAGCGGGAGGCAGCGAAGAACGGCGGCATCACCGTCCGCATAGACGAGCTCGACGCGGCCGGGCGAGAAGCCCTGAATCGCTTCATCTACAACGGATATCGAACCGTGCAGTTGCCTGGAGCAAAAGGCAACGAAATGTATGGCGGCGACTCGCTTGAGACGGAGCGAACGCAGGTGCTGCCAGAAGGACCACCGATGAACACGGTTATCGAGTTCACCGACAAGGACGACGACGCCGTCTTCACAAAATACGGGCCTGAAAGTGGCAGCTATGAGTATGGGCAATCGCTCGATGCGGTGGCAGGAATGCTGGCATTCCAAGTGCATCCCGAAATGGGAGGTGTATCGTCGTTCATGGGGATCTCTGGCCTAAAGCTTGGCCGACAGCGAGAGATTACGATCCGAGTGAAGGTCCCCGAGAAGTGCGTCATCATGGATCACCTACAGGAGAACCACAGCCCTCATGGTCCGGCTATCCCGGTTGATAAGTTCGTGACTTCCCTGCCGCAACCTGTCCGTGAGAAACTCGAGCAGCGAATTGCTCAGATTTTTCGCGAATGGGCGAGTCGAAGCGGGGGCCACTTCGTAAACCAGCCGGCGCAACCCGCAAGCGGGGGCACCGCCCCGCCCGCGCGTCGCTAGTTCGCTAGTGCACCGATTGGGCTCGCCGGCGCCGATAGCCACGGGCCACCAAGTACGCGACGATCAAGAATGGACTCGCGATTACGAGAAAGAACAAGCCCATCATGATCTTTGTTGGAGTGAACACCTTCGCACCCAGGAACGTGAACAGACCCTCGTGGACGCTTAGGTCTGGCAGGGCTGGAACTCCGTCCCAGAAGCGAGCATCCGTGTCTGGGTGACGTCCGGCCCTCAGGCGTCCCAACATGAATGCCTGGCGTTCATTGTTCCACTTCTCCGCTACCGCACGAAGCCGTTGGTATTCGCGCGTCTCGCTTGCGTTGAGCGCGCTTGCTCTCGGCCCATGATAGAGCTCATCATCGATGGTAGTGAACTCTGGATTGAGCGATTTGCCACCTGACTGCAAGATCTCCTTGGCGCGCAGCAGCGCAACACTCGCCATTGGGCCGCGGCGAGTTCCATAAAGGCTGGCGATCGCCATGTACACGTCGGCGCTCTGCCAGGCGCCACCGAGTCGAATAAGCCCACTAAGGCCGGTGATCGCTTCGTCGGCTTGTGCGATGGTCATCAAACCGTAGCGGCGATCCTCTGCGAGCACAGGACTCAAGCCCGGGTCTTGGATGAACATCGACAAGGGCATGGGTGAAGACTTGGCATTGGAGATCAGCCACTTCATCACAACGAGCTGATATTTCTCGCGGCCGAAGTGGGCGTTTGGGTTGATCTGGAGGGCCTTCTGGATGAGGTCGCTCGCGTTTTCGAGCTCCTCGATCCGGTCGGGCTTGGCTCCCGACTTCGCCCAGCGATGCGCCCAGAAAGTGCCAACGTTTGCGTAGTAGCGATACCACTGCTCGCGGCTCGCTTCGTTCTTCATGTCCAGCGGTGACATGTGTGCTCGCTTGGCTTCGATCCACTTGATCGCGTCGTCGTCTTTGCCGATTCGGTCGTTGGCTACGCCAATGTCGTCGTATAGCTCCAGGCTGGCCGGGTTGACCGCGAGCTCCTTCTCGATGCGCGCGATGCGCATCTCGTAGTACAGCGGCGGATTGCGTTCAAAGCCGCCGACCAAAGTCGCGAGAACGTCTCGGTTCTTTCTCGCCTCGTCCGCCAGCGTGTCGCGATCGTTGAGGCACGCAGAGGCAAGCGGGACTAGCGCGAGGACCAACGCGGTGGCCTGTATTCGGTTTCTAAAGGTCATGTTCCTCCCTCAGGGGTGGTTTGCCTAGTCCGCCCGATGGCGGCATCGATAAGGCCTGAATAAATGTATGGTTCAGATCAAGGCGAGAACCGGCGCCAATGGTTCCTTCCATTTGCGCTGACGGGTCCAAAGTAGTGGAACGTTGCTGCAAACGGGGCCAGGTTTACGTAGGGAGATTCAACAGGCGGGTTTCGAAGGGCCGGGACGACGTTGTCGGCCCGGCCCCTCAGCATTTTGGGTGGGTCGCGCAGAAAAAAAGGCCGCCCATCAGAGGATCGACGGCCTTTCACCGGTTGAAACCGGCGACTACTTGGCTGAGGCTGACTTCGCGGCGGCCGACTTGGCCTGCGCGACGATAGCCGAAAAGGCAGGCATGTCGTTGATCGCGAGCTCGCTGAGCATCTTGCGGTTGACCTGGATGCCGGTGGTGGTCAGAGCGTGGATCAGCTCCGAATACTTGATGTCGTGTTCGCGGCACGCGGCCGTGATTCGGACGATCCAGAGCCTACGGAAATCCCGCTTCTTGGCTCGGCGATCTCGGAAGGCATACTGCCCCGATTTCATTACCTGCTCGTTCGCGCGGTGGAAGACGTTTTTCTTACGGCCCCAGTAGCCTTTGGCCTGATCGACGATCTTCTTGTGTCGTTTGTGGCGCATCAGGCCACGTTTAATTCTTGCCATTTTCTTTCCTCGTTTTTAACCGCTTCCCAGCCTTGATGGGCGGTGGCGGTAGAGAGTGTTAAGCCTTGAGCGTTAAGTGTCCAGTCAAACCGAACGGCTAACGGTCAAGGCTTAGCGTTACATTGCGAGAAGACGCTTGATGCGCTTCTTCTCGCCTTTGAACAGCTCCGGCTCTTGCTCCAGGCGCCGCTTACGAGCTGCGCTCTTGTGCAGGAACTGGTGGCTGTTGTACGACTTGCGGCGCAGGATCTTCCCCGTCCCGGTTATCTTGAACCGCTTGACCGCTGTCTTGTTTGTTTTCAGCTTTGGCATTCTTTTTAGCTCCGATTTGGGGCTTGGGGTTCATCACCATGATCATCTGGCGGCCATCCAGCGCCGGTGGGCGCTCTACGACTGCGATGTCCACAAGCTGGCCTGCAAAATAATCTAGCTTCTTGCGGCCGAGCTCAGGGTGGGTGATTTCCCGGGCCTTGAATACGCAGACCACTCGAACCTTGTGTCCCTCTTCCAGGAAGCTTGCGGCTTTCTTGATGAGGTGTTGAAGGTCGTGCTCAGCGATTCGCGGGCTTATCTTTATACCCTTAACTTCCTGCTGCTTCTTCTTCGAATCCTTGTTCTGCTTCTCCGTCAGGTACTTGTAGCGCCCAAAGTCAATGATTTTGCAGACCGGGGGCTGTGCCGTTGGAGAGACCATCACAAGGTCAAGGCCTTCCTCTCTGGCGATGTTGAGGGCTTGGCGACTCTGCAGGATGCCGAGCTGAGATCCATCGGATCCAATGACCCTCACGTCACGGAATCTGAGCACACGCTCGTTGACAGGGGGTCCCGGATCTGGCCGGGGGTCTCTTCTAAATCCTCTTATCTTGTGTCACCTCTTGTAATTACGTCCAAGTTAGACGCTTATTATATTCCCTGCAAGGTCCCAGCGCAAAGCGAATTGCCGGTCGGATTGCCGATTGCCGATTGCCGATTGCCAATTGGGGAGGCTGAACAAGGCGCGGGCGCTAGTCGAGAACTCCAGACCCGA
>JAXDKF010000306.1:0-11163 GCA_034667265.1 Fimbriimonadaceae bacterium | reverse complement strand
TGCTGATCTTTTCCGGCCGCAGGCACCGGCTTCCGGACGGCACGGTTCGAGGCTTTCGCGTGGTGTTCGGCGGGCGTGGTTATCGCATTCCCATTTTCGAACAGGTCAACCGGATGAACCTCAATATCATGGAGGTTCCGATTTCTATTCGAGGCGCCTATTCGAAGGGCGGCATTCCGCTGAACGTGGAGGCGATCGCGAACGTGAAGATCTCCAGCGATCCTCGCACCGTGGGCAATGCGATCGAGCGCTTTTTGACCCAAACTCCGAACGACATTAAGCGCGTCTCCAAGGAAACCTTGGAGGGCCATTTGCGCGGCGTTCTCGCAAGGCTCACTCCCGAAGAAGTCAACGAAGATCGCCTCAAGTTTGCGGAAGAGCTGTCGACCGAATCTGAGATGGACCTGAACAAGCTCGGGATCCATCTGGACACCCTCAAGATCCAACACGTTGGCGACGATAAGAAGTACCTCGACTCCATCGGTCGCGAAGCGATCGCCAACATCATCAAGGCAGCCGAGATCGCGGAGAGCGACGCTCACCGCGATGCTGAGTTGGCCGAAGCCGCGAATCAGGCTCGAGGGAACGTGGCGAAGTCCAACACGGACGGGAACATCGCGCGGATGCGAAACGAATTGCGCAAGATCCAGGCCGACCTGGAAGCGCAGGTCCGATCGGAGGAGGAGCGCACACTCGCGGCCGCGCGAGAAGCAAGAGCGAAGGCGGAACAAGAGCTCCAGCAGCTCCGCGCGCAGGTTGAAGCGGTTCGCCTGAAAGCCGATCAGATCCTTCCCGCGGAAGCTCAGCAGGTTGCGCAAGAGCATCGGGCTAGAGGCGACGCTGCCATCATCCGCGAACGAGGCGTTGCCGCCAGCGAGGCGCTGGAGATGATGAGCGAGGCCTGGAATGTGGCCGGAGAGAGCGCGCTCTCAATCTACGTGATCGAGGACATCGAGAAGATCCTCGCGAGCGTTTCGAAGGGCGTATCCAAGGTCAAGGTCGGCAGCCTCCACATGATCGACAACGGCGACGGCCAGGTCCTCGCCTCATACGTATCAAGCTATCCCGCCATGCTGGCCTCGATATTCAAGGCCGTAGCGGACACCACAGGCATCGACATTCGACAATCGATCTCGCGAAATCAGGGCGCGGCACCGCTGCCCAAAAAGGCCGACCCCGAGGCGGCCACCCAGGCTTAACATGACAGCTCTTGCTCTAGGATTGCTCCTCGTTCTCGTCATTCTGGCGATCGCCTTTGTGGCGAGCTTACGGAACCTGATCTACACCTGCGCGCCCAACGAGGTCCTGATCTTCTCTGGCCCCCGCCACCGCGTGGGCGAGAAGCTCTACAACTACGAGGTCGTGAAGGGTGGCTCGCGCATCCGCTGGCCATTGATGGAGCGGGTCGATCGGATGGACCTGTCCAACATGGCGATCGACATCTCAGCCCAGAACGCCTACTCGAAGGGCGGCATCCCGCTGACTGTCCAGGGCGTTGCAAACGTGAAGATCGCGGGTTACGAACCGCTGCTCAACAACGCTATCGAGCGGTTCCTTGGCAGGAGCCGTATCGAGATCATGAACATCGCGAAGGCCACGCTGGAAGGTTCGTTGCGCGGCATCCTGGCAACGATGACGCCCGAGCAGGTCAACGAGGATATGGTCATGTTCGCCGAGCGCCTCGTTCAGGAAGTCGAGCAGGACATGACGAGCCTCGGCTTGGTCGTCGACACGATGAAGATCCAGACCGTCGCCGACGACGTGAAGTACCTCGATTCCCTCGGCCGCAAGAGGAATGCGGAAGTCGTCAGCTACGCACGGATCGCTGAGGCGGTCGCCCACGCCGACTCTATCGTACGGAGTGCCGAGAACCTGCAGAAGGAATCTGAAGCTCAGATCAATGCTCATATCGAGATGTTCAAGGCAGACGCGCAAAAGCGGCTTACCGATGCCCTCACCCGGCGCGCGGCCGTGGTCGCAGAGGAGCAGTCCCAAGTTATCGCCTTGGTTGCTCAAGCGAAGGCGGAGCTAGACGTCCAGGCGGCCCGCGTCGAGCAGATGCGAGGCAAGCTGGACGCCGACGTCATTCAGCCGGCTGTGGCCAATGCGTTGGCGTCTGAGGCGCAGGCCCGTGCTTCGACCGCGAGCATCATCGAAGACGGAAAGGCGCGCGCCGAGGCCCTCACCACCTTGGCGGAAACATGGCGCAAGGCCGGACCGAACGCTCGAGACGTGCTGCTGACCCAGAAGCTGGATAGCGTGATCCGCGCCATCGTGGATGTGATCCCCGAGACGGAAGTAGAGAAGATCACGATGATTGGCACGGGAGGCGGCTCCGCGGGAAAGTTTCCGACGAACGCCATCGGGACGCTTGAGCAGATCAAGCAGATCTTTGGCATAGACATCGTGGAGAAAGTCAAGGCTTTCGGAGCGGTCCCAAACGGTAAATCGGAACAGCCCGCCCTTGAGCGTCCGGTACCGATTGAGTGGCCACAAGAACAACAGCAAACCGTGCAGGTAAAGGTCACTCCCACCCCCACCCCCAAACCCAAGGTGCCGCCGAAGCTCTAGCGCCGGCATTGCTCGTGTAGCATCGCGCTCCGCGCGATGACTCGGACCTGACAACGGCCGGCTTGGAACGTTGGATGCGGCACGCCGGCCGCTGACCAGTCATCGCGCGGAGCGCGATGCTACAACAGACCCGCGGGTGATGCTACTAGGGCCGGTTCAACTTGAAGTACAAATACCGAGCGATCGTGGCGTAAACGTGCGGCCGGCTCTCAGCTCGTCCGATGCTGTGATTGTCGTGTGGGTACGACATCGAGTCGAAGTACTTCCCGTTCTCGATCAGCTTCTGAAAGAGCCTCGCCGTGTCGGCATAGAGGACGTTGTCGTCCAGCATGCCGTGCACCAAGAGCAGGTTCCCTTGCAGACCTGCGGTGTGATAGATCGGGCTAGTCTTCTTGTAGATCTCTGCGTTGTCCTTAGGCATCCCTAAACGCCGGCGCGAGTACCACTCGTTGTAATTGGCCCAGTCGGTAACCGAGGCGACGGCAACGCCCGTATCGAACACGCCGGGTTTCGTGAACATCGCCATGCACGTCAGGAAGCCGCCATAGCTCCATCCAAAAAGGCCGACGCGGTCAGGACGCACATAGCCCAGCGAAGCGAGATAGCTCTTGGCCGCCACGAGCTCGTCCGCATCGATCACGCCTAATGACTTTGCGTAACCGCTGTTGAATTCGCCGCCGTAGCCCCAACTGCCGCGGAGATCCACCTGAAGCACCACGAAGCCAAGCTGCATCGCGAGATAGTTCTCCAGGTGCCCGCCCCAGCTTTCTTTGGCGCTGTTCGCGTACAGGTTGCTGATAACGGCGGGCCGCTGCATGGACGTGCTCAGCCCGGGCCTTTGAATTAGCAGCGCGTGGAGAGTCTTGCCGTCGGGCGCGTTGAACGTGACTTCCTTGTATTCGGCCCACTTGATCTTGTCGAAGACGGGCAGTTGGCTCTTAGTCAGCCGCTTGATCTGCGGCTCGACTTCGAACAGCTCCGCGTTCATCGTCCGCGTAGACGCGAGCGTCGCAACGCGCTTTCCGTCATCGCTTACGAGCGGGCTGGCGCTCGCATCGTAGTTATTGGGCGTCGATGCGCCGTTCTCCACGACGACGTGCGTCGTGCGCTTTTCGTCTGGCTCCAAGATCGTGATTTCGCTTTGTAGGGGGCTGCGGCTCATGGTCGTCAAGAACAGCCGATCGCTGTCTTTGGGCCGCGAGAGCGAAGTCACGTCGTAGTTCTCGGCGAACACCTTGGAAATGTTCTTACCAAACGGGTCCACGCGCAGGATTGAACGGTAGCCAAACTTCCCGTCGAGGATGTCCGTGCCGAAAATGATCCACTTGTTGTCTCGGCTCCAGACCAGCGGCCGGAAATCCGGGATGTAGTTGCTGGGCGCTTTCTCGGTGTAGACGTCCAGCTTCTTCATCGTGGAGACCGGCACCGTCGAGATCGTGTATTCCTGGAAGTCTTCCTTCATCCAGCCGATGGCAAGCATGCTTCCGTCCGGCGACCATTTGAGACCGCTGGCCCATAGGTATCGCGGGAGGCCGTCGACAAACTTGATCAGACCGCCGTCCACGCCCACGACTCCGAATTGCACGTTATTGGGCGTTTCGCCGACCCACTCGCGATCGATGTCGACGGTCTTGGCGCGGTCCTTCGTGAAATCCATCATCACGTGCGAGCCCGTCTTGCTGGAATCGGACCAGGCGAGCGCGATGTGCGTGCCGTCCGGCGCCCAGGCGTAATCGTCGGTTCCGCTCACGCTTTCGATCTTTGTTTTGGCCTTTGAGAGGAAGGTCAGCTGCTTGATGCGCCCCGTGTGCCGGTCAAAACGGAATAGGTTCTGGCCCTGCAGAAAGGCGATGTATCGCCCATCAGGGGAGTAGCTCGCGTTGCGTTGCCCGGCCCCGGCGTCCATGAGAGGTGCGAGATCCTTTCCTTCCAGATCGCTGGTCCAGATTCGGCCCCGGTAGCTGAACAGAAACTCTTTCCCATCTGGCGCCCAGGAGAATCCAGCAACGCCCGGATCGTAGACCTCCTCGTCCTTCTTTTCCTCGTCGGTTCGCTCGTCGTCCTGTCTCGGGAGCCACTCGATCGCGCTGGCGGAAATAACTTGCCGCTTCTTGCCCGAAGGGAAGTCCATGAGCCATACATCCAGGCGGCGGTCACCTGTTTGATTCCAGCCAAACACAATGTGCTTGCCACCTGGCGCCATGGCCGCGCCCGTTGGACTTCGACCCTGCACGAGCGGATAGGAATAAAGCCGCTCGATCGAGAGATCGGACTTCGGCAGATCCTGAGCGTTGATGAGGCAGGCGACCGCGAGAAAGGCGGCGCCGATGAGGGCGCGTAGACGAACCATTGAACTTGCGCTAAGGTACCCGTAACCGGGCGGCGGTTAGTGCCCAGGCGTTGTTGCTGACGCTGGGGACACCGCGCCAACTCTCTGCGGGTTCTGCGTCTTGATGCGCGGGTCCTCGATCTTCTTGCCGGTGTTGTCGATGTAGGCGCTCGCGATGTACTGCGAGACCTTATTCTGCGTTCGAGGGTCCGGTACGAGATAGATCGGCTGCGTATCGAGCTTCCTCTTTGAAGCTAAATCTGGGGGGGGTGCGCTATAAAGCTCCGGCACTCCATCGTACAATCCTGGTGCGAGAGATCCGTAGCTTGTTCTCGGATCCCGTCCGCCGGACGCTCGCGCGATCCCGCCGTAGCTGTACGGGTCGAGGGGCGCCTTCTTGAAATCGCGGGCAGGGTTGGTCAGAGTTGCCGATTGGATCGACTCGTACGACTTAATCCTGGGTCGCTCACAGCCTACGATTGCGGCAGCGATCAGGCCGGCAGTCAGAACTCGGGCAAGCAGGGCAGTGCTTCCTTGCATCGGCTTCTATTATGCGTGAGCCGGAACCGGTAAATCGTAAATCGACGGGAAGGAGTTGTCTCTAACGCAGGAGCCTGAGCGTGCGCTCCTGTCGATCGGTGCAGGGCACGTTCCAGAGCTCTCGGTCACCCAAGTAGTCGACCCTGGGACAGGGAGTGTAGTCCCAGCCCAATTCGAAGGGCAAGGGAGGCGGCTGCACGGCAGACACAACGCGGACAAAAGCCGCCAGCCAGACCGCGAAGATGGCGCTCCCCAAGATCACTCCAGACCGAGACGAGATGGACAAACCAGCCTCTAGACGGATTCTTGCAGCAAGTTTGTTTGTAGGCCCAGTACCTTGTGCGGGTCCTGGCGAATTCCGCGTTCCCAGCTCCGAGTTCAGGAAATGTCGCCCAAGGTCTGCCGCATGGCTTCCGAGACCGACTTGAGCTGCTCGTTAGCCTCGGTCAGCTCCAGGCGGCTCCGCGGGTTGGTGTAGTCCTCTGTCTCGACGACGGAGAGCGCAATTCGGGACCGCAGCTCGGACAGGGTGGCCTCGGCCTGCTCGAGGAGCGCCTCCAAGTAGCGGCCGGTATCCGTCATTCGACGCAAGTTCTCCTTCTCCGCCGTCTTGCGCTCCAGGGTTGCTTCGAGCGTAGCCTTCACCCGCGCATCGGTCTCGCGCTCCACCTCTTCGGTTAGCTCGCGTAGCTCGCGATTCGTGACCCGGCATTCCGCGATAGACCTCGACAGCCGGCCATGGCTCAAGTGGATCTGCTCGGCCTCGGCGACGAGGCGCGATGCCTCTTCGCGGATGTCGCCGGCGGTGACCTGCACGACCGGGTGGCCTTGATGCTGCTCCAGGGCTTGATTGATGGTCTGTTGGAGACTACGGATGGATCGGATGCGCTGATCGATCTCGCTCAAACGCATGGGCGGCGGTGGGCCTGGGACCTTTACGCGTTGCCGCTCCGGCTCCTGTTCCCGCACCACGGTTCCTCGCCTCTGTTGGTTTACGACGCTGATCACGAAGAAGATCGCCATGGCCATGAAGACGAGGGGAAGGACGTTCGAGAGCGAGCCGGTCACCACAAGGAAGAGCACGATCGGCAGGATAAAACACCCGCCCTTCCATCTCTTCGCCCGTCCGCCGTAGACAATCATCGCTTCTGTATCTGACGCCTGTCGGGCGCGCTGTTCATTGTAACGAAGAGTTGTGGCCTCCACTGGGCCAGCGGCTCTGGCATCGACACTCCTGTCGGTGAGTACCGCACCGTTTGGCGTACGAGGGTTGGGTTGGAGGTTCCGGGAATGTGGTCTATTGCCCGTGGTCGTAGGATGAAGGATCTGACCGTCGGCTCTTCCCGCTTGTCCGATCAATACCTGCCTTCTGTTAGAGCCTTCGACTCTCAGGCTCGCTCAGGATGAGAAGTCTCTGCCACGACTGGCGGGTTGCCGCCCATTGCATACACGACCAACGTCACACAGCCGAGCGGGACCACCGCCCAGTCGTAGTTCAGGTGCGACATGCGGTTGAAGGCGACGAACACGATTCCCGTACCAAAGCAAAGGGCCAAGACCCCCAACAACCCCAGACTCCGCCGGCGAAACGCCCACACAATCATCCCTACGATCAAGGCGTACCCGAGGATCTGGAAGATCGGCTGGAGCGCCGGAGGGAGGGTGTACCAAAGGGCGGTGGAGTCTCCCCGGGCGTGCTCCGTCATGTAGAAGAGCACGGTGGCGGACAAAAACGCGCCGGGGTCTTTCAGAACGTACGGCAGCAGGACGGCCAGCACGGTGACCGCCATTGGAATCAGGAACTTCCAGCGCTCCGGCCGTCGCAGATACCAGAGCGAGACGATGAGCAGGAACAGGCCGCCGGGGACGAGCTTGGCCGCGAGCGTCCACCCCAGCAGCACCCCGGACAGAGAGTGCCGGCCGTAGTAGCTGGCGATGAATCCCAGAATCGCGAACAGCGGGATAACGATGTCCGTTACGCCGTTGTCGAACAGCTCCTTCCCCATCACCACAACGCAGGCAAACCCGGCGACAGAAAGCAGTGCGGCCGGAAGGCGAGTTCCACGGGGCGCCAACAGCGCAGTCAACCAGCCGATGGCGACCAGAACCAGGCCGTAGTACACCGCGTTGCCTGTCCGTACCGACGAAGGACTCTGGTCCATTCGCCGGAAGGGCTCGTAGGAGAGGAACATGGCCGGGAAGTAGGGGTAACCGTAGTAGTAAGGCACGCCGAACATGGTGAGCTGCGGGCCGCTGGAGTCCACATTGGGCGCGCGGCTCACGTCGTGCCCCGTCTGAGCACGGCTCGTGTAGGGGTTTAGGTGGTAGTCGAAGGCGTAGGTGCCGGCGGTCCACGTGTTCAGCGCGATGTCCGACTTCGGGTCCGTGGTCTCTGGGTTCCGGACCATGTAGAGTTGGCTTACTAGGAAGTAAGTGGCTGCCGCAGCCGCGAGAACGGCCACCGTTATGGAGATGGCCCTCGGTCCGCCGGCCGCATACTGCGGTCCCAGCCATCGCGCCAAGCCCATCAACGCGACCAGCGCCAGCAACATGAAGAACGTCAGCGGCCCATGGCCCCACGTGTTGAGCCCCACGACGTTCAAGACGACGAGCCACAGGACCACCAGCCCAAGCGCCAACAACGGAGCCGGGAGCCCCTTGCGCGCGGAAGGTAGGTCGGTCGAGCTCATCCGCCATCCACTATACGCAATGATCTGCGCCTGTCCCACCCGACTTTGGTGAAGGGCACTGCCTCCAGACGCCACCTTCGCGAGAACATCAAACACGTCTCGCAGGTGCCTGGAGGCTTGACCCTACTCAGCCTCTACCGGTGAAGCGTCTTCGACATCCTCGTCGTCCAGGTCTCCCTCATCGGCGCCAGCTACCAGTCGAGAGATCGTCTTGACCTCGTCGCCCGAGGCTAGGTTGATGAGCCGCACGCCCTGGGCCACGCGGCCGGTGGTGCGGATCTCCTTCACCTTGATGCGGATGCCTTTGCCGTTCTTGGTGATGACGAGCAGACGGTCGGTGTCGTCCACGACTTCCGCGCCCACGATCTTGCCCGTCTTCTCCGTGCAATTCATGGTGAGGATGCCGGAGCCGCCGCGGCCCTGGATGCGGTACTCCTCGAGAGGCGTACGCTTCCCGTAGCCGTTCTCGCTGACCACGAGCAAGCTGTCGTCGTTGCGGACAATGTCCGCCGCCATGACTTCATCGCCTGGACGCAAGGTCATCGCTCTCACGCCACCGGCGGCGCGAGACCGGCCGCGCGCCTGGGTCTCGTGGAACCGAATCGATTGGCCCTTGTGGGTGACCATGATAATGTCGTCGTTGCCTCGGGTCCTCAGGGCCCAGCCCAGCTCGTCGCCCTCTTCGATGTTGAACGCGATCAGGCCGTTGTTCCGGATGTTCGCGAACTTGCTGATCTCCGTTCGCTTGATCTCGCCCTTGCGCGTGATCATCGTGAGGAAGCCTTCGCCCGAGATGTTCTTCACGCTGACGGTTGCGGTCACTCTCTCTCCACCGACGATGGAGATGTAGTTGATGACCGGCATGCCGCGTGCATAGCGGCCCGTCTCCGGGATCTCGTATCCCTTCAGCTTGTACACGCGGCCGCGATCCGTGAAGAACAGGATCGTGTGGTGCGTGCTGATCTGGAAGAGGTGCGCTGGCTCGTCGTCCTCTTTCTGAACGTTCTTGAGACCCTTGCCGCCGCGCTTCTGTTGGCGATAGGCGTCGATGGAAACTCGCTTGATGTAGCCATCTCGAGAGATCGAGATGATCGCCTCTTCGTCCGGGATCAGGTCCTCGTCGGTGAACTCGCCGGCTTCCTTGGCGATGATCTTGGTGCGGCGCTCGTCGCCGTACTTGTCTCGCAGGAAAACGATCTCATCGCGAAGGACCTTCGTGAGTCGCGCCGCGTCATTGAGGATGTCCATCAGGTTGTGCACCTTCAGGAGCTCTTCCTTGTATTCCGCTTCCAACTTCTGCTGCTCGAGCTGCGTTAGCTGTCTGAGCGGCATCGCGAGGATGGCGTTCGCCTGGAACGGCGACATCTCAAATTCGCGCACCAAAGAGGCTCGCGCCACGCCGACGTCCGCCGACTTCCGGATCACCCGAATAACATCGTCCAGGAATCGCCGGGCGATCTGGTAGCCCTCGAGAAGGTGGACCCTCTCCAGCGCTCGGTAAAGCTCGTAGCGCGTGCGGCGGTCGATGACCTGTCGGCGGTGCCGCAGGTACAAGTCCAGCATGACGATGACCGGACACGTGCGGGGCACCATGTCCGAGAGGCTCAGCATGATCGCGCCGAAAGTAGTGCGCAGGCTCGTGTGCTTCAGCAGGTAGTTAAGCGCCTTGTTCGGATTGACGTCGCGCCGGATCTGGATCTCGACTCGCATGCCGCGCTTGTCGCTGAAGTCGTCGACGCGGAGGATGCCGTCGAACTTGGTGTCCTTCGCGATAGCGGCGATGCTCTTGACCAGCGTCTCTTTATTGACCTGGTACGGGATCTCCGTGACGACGATGACGGACTTGCCGCCCTCGCCCGGCTCGATCATCGTCTTGGCCTGCATGATGATGGAGCCGCGACCGGTCTCGTACGCGCTTCGGATGCCCTTCGTGCCCATGATGATCCCGTAGGTGGGGAAGTCGGGTCCGGGCAGGACCTCCATGATCTCGTCAAGCGTGCTGTCTGGCTTGTCAATGCGCATCAGCAATGCGTTGCACACTTCGGTGAGATTGTGCGGAGGCAAGTTGGTCGCCATACCGACGGCGATGCCCTGCGAGCCGTTGCAGATCAGATTCGGGAACTTGCCCGGCATGACGGTGGGCTCGTTCAAAGTCTGCGAATAGTTGGGGATCCAGTCGACCGTCTCGCGGTCGAGGTCCTCGAGGAGCTCCATGGAGAGTGGCGTGAGACGGGACTCCGTGTATCGCATTGCTGCTGGAGCGTCACCGTCGATCGAGCCGAAATTGCCCTGGCCCTGGATCAGGGGATATCTAAGCGACCACGACTGGGCCATACGGACGAGGGTCGGATAGATGACGGCCTCGCCGTGGGGGTGGTAGTCGCCCGAAGTCTGGCCGCAGACCTTGGCGCATTTGGTGTAGCCGGAGTCCGGCGCCAGGTTGAGCTGGCGCATGGCGTAGAGGATGCGGCGCTGCACCGGCTTGAGCCCGTCTCGCACGTCCGGAAGGGCTCGCGCGACGATGACGGACATCGCGTAATGAACGTACGACCGGCCAAGCTCCTCGTCGACGTTTACGATCTCGATACGGGGGTCCAAATCTGCCACTGTTTTCTACTTATTTCCTACGTCTGGACGGCAGGGTACTGCCGCGCTCAAACAGGGTGGAATTGAGTCTAAATTGTACCTGAAGGCAGGGCTTCCAGGCTCTCAGGCGCTCAGGGCCTAGGATTACGGTCTTTGAGGCTTTCCGGACACCAATCCGTCGCACAGTTTTCCACGAGTTTCCCAGGGCGTTACGCACATCTTTTCCCGGCGAGCTACTTTTCCACTGACGGGACATTGGCCCAACGGCTCAGGCACCCAGCTTTGAAGCCGGACGGCCCGAGAGCTGAAAGCCTGAAAAGCGTGAAAGCTGAACCCCGCGCCCATGGAAGCAATCAAACGACCGATGGAACTGCATAAGCGGAGCGAGATCACGTCGATCGACGATGAACCGTTCAAGGTTTTTTCTACTACCGATAAGTGTCAGAT